>CANQAC010000017.1 GCA_947589345.1 uncultured Akkermansia sp. | reverse complement strand
ATAATTTAAATAATTTATTGATGCTAAATTCCATACGTCCAATTCTCCCCTAGCTTTTCTAATGCGTTTGCCCTGGCACTTTGAGCTTGCAATTTCACGAGGAATAGGGTTGAATGGTGGAGGTATGAAAAAGGTTTTTATCACGGTCCTGGGAGCGTTCATAGCGAGTATGGCGCTGAGCTCTTGCGGGGAATGTTCTTGCAAAGGGAATAGCGATTATTTGCGCGATGTCCCGGTGTCCCATACGCAGAGCTTTCATTGATAAGAGGGGGACGTATGTCCTTTGAACTCCGCGAGACGCAGGTGAAACCTGAACGGGCGCTACTGGTAGGCATAGGGATGCCTGGTGAGCAGCGTGGTGAGCGTGCGGCTTTGCTGGCAGAACTTGTGGATTTGGTGGAGAATCTTGGGTAT
Source organism: uncultured Akkermansia sp. (assembly GCA_947589345.1). Classification (GTDB taxonomy): domain Bacteria; phylum Verrucomicrobiota; class Verrucomicrobiia; order Verrucomicrobiales; family Akkermansiaceae; genus Akkermansia. The sequence continues at coordinate 34,405 of CANQAC010000017.1, read as the reverse complement.
GGAATCGCTGAGAGCAGGGTGGTGTGGACGCGTGAGGTTCAGGCAAAGTACCTGTGTGGTATCGGCAAAGCTGAGGAAGTGAGAGGAATTGCGCAAGAGTTGGGGGCAGATTGCTTGATTTTTGATAACTTGCTCACTCCCGCGCAGCAAAGGGAGTGGGAAAAACTCGCCGAGTTGCCGGTGATGGACAGGGAGGAAGTGATACTGGACATCTTCGCGCGACGTGCTCGCACGCGAGAGGCGGTGATGCAAGTAGATCTGGCACGGATGCAGTACGCTTTGCCTCGTATGGCAGGGATGTGGAAACACTTGGATCGTCAACGTGGCGGTTCCGGAGGAGGAAAGGGCGGAGGAGCTGCGGCGCGAGGAGAGGGAGAAAAGCAGATTGAGGTGGATCGACGTCTTGCGCATGAACGGATCAACGCGATCCGCGAAGAATTGGAGATCGTACGCAAACAGCGAACCACACAGCGCAAGGAACGTACGCGACAAGGCATACCAACTGCTGCGATCGTGGGGTACACTAATGCGGGAAAATCTAGTTTGCTTAATAGGTTGACAGATGCGGGAGTACTCGCGAAGGACATATTATTTGCGACACTGGATACGACGAGTCGCAAGATGACTCTGCCAGATGGGCAGCCGCTAGTGCTTACCGACACGGTGGGATTTATACGTAATCTGCCGCATCGTCTAGTGGAGGCATTCAAATCGACACTTGAGGAGGCTGTGCTGGCTGATTTCCTGATACAGGTGGTGGACGTGAGCGATGAAGAAGCGTTGCTCCGGTACGGAACCACTTGCGAGGTGCTGACAGAGCTGGGGGCAGGGGAGAAGCCGATGGTTGTGGTGGGCAACAAGGTGGATTTATTGGGGGCAGGGCAGGCGACGCTTGCCATGCAGCGGCTGGTTCAGGCGGCTGATGGACGTCCCTGCGTTACCATGAGTGTGGTGCAGGGTACCGGAGTACCCGAGTTGCTTGAGGCGTGTGTGGAAATGCTATCGCACCGAGTGAATACACAGACCTACCGCATACCGCAATCCGAGAGCAGGATTATTGCCCTCATGCACCGTGATGGTAAGGTGCTGGACACTGAGTATGACGGGAATGATGTGGTGGTGCGGGCGATTTTACCATGCGAGTTTGCCGCACGATTGGGACAATATTGCGAGAGATGACACTCAGAATTACAGCGATGCTGCTCCTGCTGCTTATGGTGGCAGCTTGCAGCCATGAAAAGTCTCCGGAAGATGCTTACCTGCGCGGCGCAGAGTTGGAGAAAGCCAGTCGCAATAAGAGAGTTGCGCGAACTTTTGAGCAGTTTATTTCCAGCCCGACATATAATCAGTCTCGTGACATGTGGCGAGGTGCGGCGATCCAAGATTACAACCCGCGCAAATCTCGCGTGCTGATTCTTCTGAAAGAGCAACGTGGACGCCTTTATATCAACGATCGCATCGCCATGGACTTTCCAATCTGTTCCGGACGTGTAGGGGGACATGAAACCCCGCGAGGTACCTTCCGTATCACAGAGAAAAAACGCGAGCATCGATCTAGCAGTTATGGGAGTTTTGTGGATGCCAACAATGTTGTAGTACAAGGGGATGCTAAATCATGGCAGAGGGCTCCAAAAGGGACACACTTCAAAGGAGCGTCCATGCCTTATTGGATGAGATTTAATGGGGCAGTGGGTATGCACGTGGGCAGTGTGTACCGCAGCGGTGCATCGCACGGTTGTGTACGTGTGCCGCCAGAGGCTTGCAGCATTTTATTTGAGAAATTGGCGGTTGGATCTGCCGTTATTGTGAAATAACAAACAATGATTACAAGATTACATTCAGCAGCAGTCAACGGTATCACTGGTTACGAGGTACAGGTGGAGGTTGATGTGCAAAAAGTGGAAGATGTGGGAAGATTTTCTGTGGTGGGATTGCCGGACACAGCTGTGCGCGAGAGCGTGCAGCGCGTGACTGCGGCTTTGCAAAATAGCCAATTTTTCTGCCCCGGTCAAATGGCAGTAACCGTCAATTTAGCTCCGGCGGATGTCAAGAAGCAAGGACCGGGGTTTGACCTCCCCATAGCCTTGGGATTGGAGATGGCTATACAAAACAATTACACAGGTCTTCCGGAGGCGTTCCGTCGCCGCGTGCCGGCGAATGTAGACGATTGGTGTATTGTGGGTGAGCTGGCATTGGATGGGAATGTGCGTGGGGTGCGGGGGATATTGCCGCAGGCAGTAGCAGCGCGTGAGGCAGGGTTGAAGAGATTAATGGTAAGTGAGGAAAATGCGGCAGAAGCTGCTGTGGTGGAGGATGTAAAAGTGTATCCGGTGCGCGATTTAAGGGAGGCGTGGAATACGTTGTTGGACCCGGCATCCTGCCAAGAAAAGATCGTTCATGGCATAACTGAAACGGGGGATGATATGCCTGACTTTGATGAGGTAAAAGGGCAGCCGTATGCTCGACGGGCCCTGGAGATAGCGGCCGCCGGTGGGCATAATTTGCTGATGAGCGGAACGCCGGGAAGTGGCAAGAGCATGTTGGCTGCTCGATTGCCGGGCATACTACCACCGATGACACACGAGGAAGCTCTGGAAGCTAGCAAGATACACTCTGTATGTGGATTGCTGCCAGCGGGACGTGGGTTGTTAACGCGTCGCCCATTCCGTGCTCCGCATCATACTATATCTGACGTTGGACTGATGGGAGGCGGTAGTACTATCACTCCCGGGGAGATAACGCTGGCTCATCATGGCGTGTTGTTTTTGGATGAGTTTCCCGAGTTCAGCCGACGTACGCTTGAGACACTGCGACAGCCGTTGGAAAGTGGGATGATTACCATATCCCGAGCAAGCGGTTCGGTGGATTTTCCCTGCCAATTCATGTTAATCGCGGCCATGAACCCATGCCCTTGCGGTTACTTGGGTGATCACCGTCATACCTGCCACTGTAAGCCAGCTGATATAGCACGCTACCGCAAAAAAATATCAGGCCCCCTCTTGGATCGCTTTGATATGGTAATTGAGGTGCCGGCGGTAGATCCTGCTGCGTTGTTGCATAGGCCAGACGGTGAGAGCAGCGCTGCCATACAGCAAAGAGTAACTGCTGCTCGCGTGTTGCAGCAGGTCCGCTACGCGGGTACTGGTATAACTTGCAATGCCAGATTGAGCGGGAAGATGTTACGCCGTTTTTGTCCGCTTACTGCTGATCAACAAAAGCTCTTGCTTGCGGCCGTGGAGCAATTTGGTTTGTCAGCTCGAGCGTTCGACCGCATTTTGCGCGTAACGCGCACCATTGCAGATTTAGCCGGACGGGAGCAGGTGGAAGATGGTGATTTGTTGGAAGCCATACAGTTTCGGCAATTCGAGGCGCAGATACGTAGCATTTGATGAAAGAATAGGGAGTTGAATCACGTAGAATAAATAGCAGTTCCTTGGGGTATGAGTAGGATGATTATGCTAATTGCGCAGTGGTGTATGGCTATGATGGTGGCGTTGTGTGTGCAGTCGTGCCGAGATGGGAATGCAAAGGAGTCGGAGGTGAGCCGTGAAACATTTGACTTTAATTGGTCCTTTAAATACTTCGGGGCGGAAGATCCGGTAGAGGCTGTATCGTTTATCCGTGCTCCTCAAGGGTCGCAGTCTGGTCATCCCGCTGAACTGGCGATGGATGGAAAGTTGGAGACGCGTTGGACTGCACGGGATGAAGCTCCTGGTTATAAGCTTATTTTGGAAACCGGCGTTGAAACACCGCTGAAATCGGTAGATCTGTACTGGGAAAAGGCGCTGTCCCAGGAAGTGCAGGTGATTATTGAAACGGCGGGAGGTACTGAGCGGCGCGCTATCCGCAAGGAGGGTTTGCACACCCGGGTTGATCTTGGCGGTCAGACCGTGCGCAAACTTACAATCGTTTTTCCACAAACGCAGCACAACCAGTGGGCGGGAATGAGAGAGATTGTACTGCGCGACATAAATGATGCACCCGTGCAACCAAAGGCAAGGCGCCGGGTGGACGAACCGGCACAGATCGGGTACGACGCCAGCGATTTCAAACCGGTGCAAATCCCCCACGATTGGGCGATTGAGAGTCCTTTTCTTAAGGATGAACCAAACGAAACCGGAAAACTTCCATGGAATGGTTATGGCTGGTATCGTAAATGGTTTGATGTGCCTCCGGATTTTTCGGCGGATGAGGAGCGTTACTACTTGGATTTTGAGGGCGTGATGTCTCACCCTCGAGTTTATGTTAACGGTCGACAAGCGGGAGAGTGGGCGTACGGATACAGTTCTTTTCGCGTGGATATCACACCGTACTTGCGTCCCGGTGAGAGAAATTTAGTTGCGGTGCTTGCCTCGAATAAACAGCTATCAACTCGTTGGTATCCGGGCGCTGGAATATATCGTCATGTGTGGCTTGTGCGCACGCGTTCTGTTCATTTGGCTTACAATGGCATCTACGTGACTACCCCTGAAGTTTCTGAGCAGCATGCTACTGTGAAGATACGAACGGAGGTGGAAAATACTGGCGTAACACAAGCTCGAGTCACAGTGGAGCAGCGGGTAGCAGGAGAAGAGAAGATTGAGCCGGTGACGGTGGATCTGGCGCCTGGAGAAACTCGCACGGTAGAACAAACGCTTGGGCTTACTACACCACAACTGTGGAGTTGTGAGGCCCCTCACCTATACGACTTGCGTACTACTATTTCCCAACCAGGGAAGGCATCAGAAGTTCATGATACCCGCTTTGGCGTGCGTTCCATTGATTGGAGAACGGATGGGTTCTACCTGAACGGGAAAAGAGTGCAACTGCAAGGTGTGTGTGAGCACCATGACTTGGGGGCTTTAGGCGCTGCTTTTTATAAGCGCGCTTTTGAAAGGAAAGTGAAGCTTCTTAAGGGAATGGGGTGCAATGCAATTCGCACTGCGCACAATCCTCCAGCTCCGGAGTTCCTTGATGTATGCGATGAAAACGGCATTCTCGTGCTAGATGAGCTCTTTGATATCTGGAAAGCTCAGAAGTATGATAAGGAGTTCGGATACCATCTTGATTGGGATGCCTGGTGGAAGAAAGATGTTGCAAATTTTGTGCGTCGTGATCGCAACCATCCCTCTGTCATCGCTTGGAGTGGGGGAAATGAAATTGCCGAGATCTTTCTGCCTGGTGGAGCTGAGGTTTCTGGGCAGTTGCGTGATGAAATGCGCAAGCATGATGCCACACGTCCCTTCACAGTGGGAGTAAATCATGTGGAAGGTCCGTGGAATGGGTTTGGCGATACTCTGGATGTGATGGGCTTTAATTACAAACCCCGGCTTTACAAGTATTACGATGTGACGCGTCCAAATATGCCGTTTTACGGGTCGGAGACATCGTCGTGCATCGGGACACGCGATACGTATTTCTTTCCTCTGGTATGGGGCGTTGGGAACGGAGCGAGGGCTTTTCAAGTGAGTGCGTATGGGGTGGCAGCAGTAAACTGGGGTAACTGCCCGGATATAGAGTTTGCGGCTCAGGATCGTGTGCCGCGCGTAGCGGGAGAGTTCGTATGGACGGGGTTTGACTACTTAGGTGAGCCTACACCGTACAATCAAGATGCTTCTAATGTGGGGAATCTGAATGATATGGATGCGGATCAGGTGAAGGCTGTGATGGAACACTTGAAAGCCATGGGGAATAAGGCCCCGAGTCGGAGTTCATATTTTGGTATCATAGACTTAGCAGGCTTTCCGAAGGATACCTACTATCTTTACCAGAGTCGATGGGCGCCACATGTACGCTCAGCGCATATACTGCCACATTGGAATTGGCCGGGACGTGAAGGTCAAAAAACGCCAGTAATGTGCTTCAGTGCCGGCGATGAGGCAGAACTTTTCTTGAATGGGCGGAGCATGGGGATACGGCACAAGGGTGAAGGGGAGACTTTTACTCAGGGGGAAGTGACCATACCAAAGAACGCTTACCGGTTTGTATGGGAAGAGGTACCTTATGAACCAGGAGAGTTACGGGTGGTGGTGAAGCGCGCTGGAATGCCTTGGGCAGAGGGACGGCGCGTTACGACAGGACCTACAGCCAAGGTTGTAGCACAAGTGGATCGTGCGGAGCTTGTGGGGGATGGATATGACCTTTCCTTTATTGAATTGACTTTAACAGATGAAAAAGGAAACACGGTTCCCACAGATTCGCGGGCTGTTTCCTTTTCTATTGAAGGACCTGCAAAATTAGTCGGATTTTGCAATGGTAACCCCATTGACCACACTTGCATGCAGGATGTTAATCAACATTTTTTCAACGGACGCATCCTTGCTGTAGTGCGTACTGATCGTGGGGGGCATGGCCTGGTTGAAGTTACTGTGCAGGCAGAAGGATTGCCGCCTGTGAAGGTACCGCTCCAGGTTCAGGCACAGAGGTAAGTGAACCCAGCACGGCAGACAGTCGTCCCGGACGAGATAAAATCTTCTCATTCGTTGAGACTTCCTCTCGTAGAGTCTTCTCCCGACAAGTTTTGCAGGTGTGCCGTGCCAAATTATTTTTGCAAGAAATTGCTCTAAACAAGCACAATCAAAGTTTACGATAGATTAGCACTATACAAATTGCCGTGCCTTATGAAGCACCTGCTACGCGAACACGCCGCAATAAGGCAATTCTCTCCCGAAAGTTTGAAAATTATGCACGTTGTTGGAAAAAGCGGTGGGAGGTGACCCAAATGAAAAGAGCGCCGATGCAGAGGCTCATGAAAGCATAGAGAAGAAACGTAGAAGTGGAGGCAGGGTTATCGACGAGGTGTGTAAGGAAGATGACAAGGAAATTACCCAACGTGCTGGTTAAGAACCAAAAACCGGAGACGATGCTTTTGAGATTAGGGCCGGCGGCGGTGTAGGCATATTCTAAGCCCGTTGTACTGACTAGAATTTCAGACGTCGTAAGCAGTAGATAGGGAACGCATTGCCAAAGAATGGAAAGCTGAACATTGTCGTCAAGAAAGGATTGAATAGCGGCTACGCTGAGGTAGGAAACACCGGCGAGAACGATACCACAGCCCATGCGGCGTAAGGGAGACGACCAGCGTCCAATATGTGGGTAGATAAAGAGCGTGACGAGGGGTACCAGAATCATCACGAAGAGAGGGTTGATACTCTGCATCTCCTCGGCTCCGAAACTGAAATGAAATTTTGTACCGTGGAAGAGGATAAGAGACTGCATTTTTTCACCTTGTAGAACCCAGCTAGACATCGTTTGATCGAAAAGGCTCCAGAAGGGGATAATCATGAGGAAGACTGTAAGGACGCGCAGCAGATTATATGTTTCTGCAATTCGAGCAGAATGGAAACGGAGGCGCATGGGTTCCTCTCCAAGAAAGATTCGTGTGCCCAAGATACCCAAGAGATTATTTGCTCCTCTATGGGCAGCAGAGTGTAGAATAAACAAAGCAATGGTAACCAATGTGATCAAACTGGCAACAAGGCTCCAGAGAGAGGATATAACTTCCCCGGCGCCTGAAACGGTTGCCAATTGAGATATGCCAACAGTCACAATCGCAGTGATGGAAAAAATGATGAGTAAAAGCCGTGCAAAGGTGCCAACAGCACGCAGGGTCTGGCGGGTTTGCTGTACAGCATCACGGCCATAGCGTAGTTCGGCAGTTTGAGCGCCGTGAATAACGCAAGTTAAAAGGGAGGGGAAAAAGAGCGGTTGTGCGGGCGGTCGATGATGGTAGAGATGTCGGCCTCGCCAGAAGATCAGGGTGGCAAAAGCCATGAAGATGCCTGGGATGCCGAAAGCCCAGCTATACCCCCAATTTTGTCGCACCCAAGGGACGACGAGAAAAGAAAAAAATGATCCGAGATTAATGGACCAGTAGAAAGCCGCGTAGATACGTGTCATTGTCCTGCTATTTGTTTCGTCCACTTGATCGCCGACGAATGCGGAAACACAGGGTTTTATACCTCCGGCGCCAAGAGCAATTATGAACAATCCCGTGAAGAGAATCCAGCGCCGCACTTCAACGCTATCTGCGAGGTCAGCTGTGGCGAGTACACCATGACCCACACAGTAAAAGAGTGATACGTAGAGGATCATCCGGTAGCGACCGAAGAATCGATCCGCCAACCATGCGCCGATAAGTGGGAGAATGTAGATACCAGCGTTGAAGAGATGCTCCACTGTCACCACGGTGCTTTCGCTCATGGCCAGCACACTGAGCATATACAGCGTGAGAATGCTGCGCATTCCATAGAAGCTGAAGCGCTCGCAAGCCTCATTACCCACGATGTATTTTGTCTGTGGAGGAAGAGGCATGGCGAAAAAATTCACTCAGTTAGTCTTCAGCGCCACGAGTGCGAACGCTCGGGGAGAGCTGCACACGGAAGCGTGAGAAAGCAGAGTTTTGCCATTCTCGCATCATATCGTCGCGTAACCGTGCATTTTCTGATGGCAGAACAAACAGGCGTTTCTGCATACTTAAAGCTGGGGAATCTTCCACAGTGCGCCGAGTAACAACACTGAGGCGAGCGCCAGTTGGCAGAACAGTCGGTGGGGTTAATTGCCCGCGTGGGGTGTTGAGTAGTTCAGTGACAGACATACCCTCTTGAAGAGGACTATCTAGTTGCGTCAAACGCAACGGACCGTAGTCCTCCACGCGTGCACCTGCCGCTTCCGCTGCTTCAAACGCGCCCTTCAATCCCCTCTCCGCGATGGCTTTTTTCATGTCTTCGTGCAGCTTTTTGGCGGCTTGATCCAGAGCCTCTTCCTCCATCTGAACTTTGAGTTCTGCCTGAGCAAGAGGGCGAGCTTGCTCGTAGGGGAGTACAGAGGGAGGTTCCACAGCTTCAATGCGAATAAGTTTGAGCTTGCCATCAGTAGTCGTGTAGAAACCACGAATTTGACGGATACTCATGGAGCGTTCTGGATCTCCGGCAGCCTTCGCGGCATCATAATCTGCCGGGGAGGGAGCATCGGCGATTTCTTCAAAGGCAACTTCGGCAAGGGAAGTTTCAGCCCCGTTGTAGGTAACGATATCAGTCACTAGTTTGCTCAGCTCATCCCGAGAGGAAAGAGCGTAAGTGCAATGGGTAGAACCATCTGCGTTTTTGAATTCAAAAGGGTCGAACTCGGGGTTTTGTGAGGCAGAGACAAGCAGCTGATCTAAGCCACGACCGTTGGCTTGGGAGAGTTCCTGCATGAGGGCGTCAGCTGTATAGAGCAGGTTCTCCATGTTGCTGCCTGCTCCGGGGGAGAGGGAATAAATGGAGACGATGCGACGTTCTGAACTCTTGTAATGATCTTTGTGGGCTTCCCAGAACTCGCGAATTTGATCTTCGTTAGGAGGAGAAGGCTTCTTTACGACCTCGCGTGGAAGCCATGCTGTGCGCCCGCTAATGCTTTGGGAAAAAGCGTTGATGACTTGCTCTTGGGTAGAAGAGTCAAACGCCACACCGTTACTCACCAGCTCTGCAATACCGTCCCACACCATCATATCAGCGATGACCCCACGGAAGGCTTCTTCTTGCACACGGTTTGCATTACCTCGACGGAATCCGGTGAGCCGGCGGTAAAGTTCGGTATTGAAAGAACCATCAGGGTTTTTAAAGATGGGCATAGCGCGCAGATAAGCGTCGATTTGCTCTTCCGTGGGATAGATTCCCAGTGTTTCTGCCTCGGCTTTGAGGATGGCGCGATTAATGGCTACGTTGACCTCACCTTTCGCTACGCCGTAGTGCCACCCAGCGTAGATGTTGTTGAGCTTGTTAATAAACGCGACCACATCCGGATGTTCACGTTGCCATGCAACAAAGGCTGCCTCTTCATCTTGAGAAATTGAGCCATCATTATTGGTATCTGGAGAACCACCCAGATCGCGTGTGGCTGAGAAAAGAGAGGAGAGGAATTGTATGCCATTTTCGCCAAGTACAACTGTTTCAGGGTAGTTATAGCCGGTGTTGTTGACGCGGATATAGAAGTCCCGAGAGAAAGCGCTTCCTTTGCCGCTGTAATCCATCATCACAAGACCGGCACCCACACCGACGATGACGATAAGGACAAGCAAAGAATTGCGGCGGATGAATTCAAGTATATTCATGAGCGTGGCATCTGGTATTAAGAGGAAATGGGACGGGGCGTGAGACACGCCTGCCCGTTTATTCTACGCCAAATAGCAGCTCATGCAAGCCCTAATCGCCGCTTCGCGCGTCATGCACGCATCAACTGCGTTTACGACGATCGGAGAACTTGCTGTAAAGGACCTTTCCCGTTGAATCGTATTCCGTGCGGCGAGGGCGGGAGTACGAGCGAGGAGGGCATTTTCCCGTAGCCGGTCGAGTACAGGATCGGCGCTCAAGTAAGCGTGCGCGGGGCGTATCCTCTTGCCCTGCGCGATCCTCTCGCAGGTTTACCTCGTAACCGCAAAGCGAACATGTGGCGAGGCGCTTCAGGAGAATGGGGGCCACCTCTTGCGATACATCAACCAAGGAGTGCTTGAGAAAGATGCGTATATCTCCCACACTTCCGCGGGGAATGCCTCCCTCGTTGTAGAGTAACCCGGCTATGTCCTTGGGACGGATGTGCAGCATTTTACCCGCATTGATGAAGAGTGTCGTCGTGTCGGTAGAGTACCCGCGATTTGACTCACATTGCACACTGTAGAGCGTTTGTTTGGATGGACGATCTTCCGGGATGGTTTGTAGCTCTCGGCTATTATTCCGAGCAAGCATCTCGAACATGGCGCGGGCCAATTGGGACTCTGGCAATTCGATATCTCGTAACTCATCCGGTATTGAATTATCCGCGTGTTGTGCCTGTTCAATAATTTCATCCACAAGCGTTTCACGTTGAGCCTGCGTTACGTATTCAGCAGTCATCACTTTCTCACGTTGCATGCGCGTGCCGATGAAGCGTTCGATGCGCCCAAGCAGGGAAAAGTCTCGGCGGCCAATAAAGGAAACCGCCTTTCCTTTGCGTCCGGCTCGAGCGGTTCGACCGATACGATGGATGTAGTCCTCTGGCTCTCGAGGAAGTTCAAAGTTCACGACGACATCCACGTCATCGATATCCAGTCCACGTGCGGCAATATCGGTGGCAACAAGCACCTTCAGATTACCACGGCGGTACGAGTCCATGACGCGTTCTCTCAGTGTTTGCGGCATATCTCCATGCAGCCGATCCACGGAATATCCCCTCGACAATAGTCCATCCACAATATCATCCACCACTCGTTTTGTATTGGCGAAGACAAGTCCGCGTTTCATTTTACCCATTTCAATGAGCCGACTAAGGACCTCAATACGCGAAGAGAAGAGGACTTCGTAGACAATTTGCTCGCAAGTGGGAACTGTGAGGACTGGTCGCTCAATGCTTATCTCGACAGGAGAGGAGGAAATACGACTGAGCAATGAGCGGATAGCCGGCGACATAGTAGCCGAAAAAAAGAGCGTTTGACGCTTCTGAGGAAGCTTGGAAACGATGCGGTCAATTTCATCTGCAAACCCCATATCGAGCATCTCATCCGCCTCATCCAATATGAGCATACTGATATGATCCGACTTCAGAGCTCCTTGTTCCATGAGATCCAGGACACGCCCCGGAGTGCCAGCTACAAAGGGGATGCCGCGGCGCAGGGCGGCGAGTTGCGGACCGAAGGAAGTGCCGCCGTAAATGGGTATCGAGCCGACTCCATCTAGAAATAATGCCAATTTATCGACTTCACGGCTAATTTGGACCGCTAATTCGCGGGTGGGAGCCAGGCAGAGTACTTGAAGGCGTGAAACTTCAGGGTCAATCTTTTCCAGAGCAGGGATAGTGAAAGCGAGAGTTTTACCGGAGCCGGTATGCGAGAGTCCCAACACATCCTTTCCTTCAAGGGCCGGTGGGATTGCTCGTTGTTGAATAGGGGAAGGTTCCTCAAAGCCGAGTACTTCAATAGCTTCCAGAATCTCCGGACATATTCCTAGATCTGCGAACGTCATAAACGTCGCAAGAATGCCCTAACTCAGCAGGCTTGTCAAGTCTCAATGCTTTTGGAGAGATACTGTGTTTTTCTTTCCCAAGGTTTCAAGTGATGTCCGGCTCTACATTGTAAGAAATCAATGGGGAGTACTCCGGATGTCTGCTTGCCATTAATGTCAGGATCTGGTAGAATAGACGCGTATGGATTATCGCACCTATCTTCGCCGCACCCCGGATGCACAAGGTTTTTTTGGCAAATATGGCGGAGCCTATTTACCATCGGAGCTAGAACCAGCTTTTAAGGAGATCACGGAAGCGTACCAAAGCATATGCCACTCGGCACAATTTATCAATGAGCTTCGTCGTATTCGCAAGCAGTTTCAGGGGCGTCCCACTCCTGTGTACCATTGTGAACGATTGTCGCGGCTTAATGGGGGGGCGCAGATATATTTGAAACGCGAGGATTTGAACCATACCGGAGCTCACAAACTTAACCACTGTATGGGAGAAGGACTGCTGGCCAAGTTCATGGGGAAAACGAAGATCATCGCGGAGACCGGCGCCGGGCAGCACGGTGTGGCGTTGGCCACAGCAGCTGCTTATTTTGGATTGGAATGCGAGGTGCATATGGGCGAGGTAGATATTGTCAAGCAGGCTCCCAATGTGACACGTATGAAGATGCTAGGAGCTAAAGTTGTATGTGTAAAACACGGCTTACGAACGCTGAAGGAAGCTGTAGATTCCGCTTTTGAGGCCTATTTGCGGGATTACAAAACAGCGATATATTGCATAGGTTCTGTGGTCGGACCGCACCCATTCCCGATGATGGTTCGTGACTTCCAAATGGTAGTGGGACATGAAGCTCGTGAGCAATTTATGGAGATGACCGGTATATTGCCGGATATCGTATGTGCCTGCGTGGGTGGTGGATCTAATGCCATGGGCATGTTCCCCGCTTTTTTAGATGACCCGGTGGATATCTATGGAGTGGAACCCCTTGGACGTGGGGAAAAACTCGGTGATCACGCTGCGTCTATGTCATACGGTAGTGAAGGAGTAATGCATGGTTTCAATAGCATGATGCTCAAGGATGATGAAGGTAATCCTGCTCCAGTCTATTCCATTGCATCTGGTTTGGACTATCCTTCTGTGGGTCCAGAGCATGCTTATTTGCGTGATTTAGGGCGCGTCAAATACGTGAGTGCCACAGATGAGGAAGCAGTTGATGCTTTTTTCAGACTTTCGCGTTATGAGGGAATCATTCCCGCGCTGGAAAGCTCTCATGCTATCGCCTTTGCCCTGCGCAAAGCCCGTGAGTTGGGTACTGGCGCCATCTTGGTAAACTGCTCTGGTAGGGGTGACAAAGATGTGGACTACATCGCTGAGCATTTTGGCTACGGTGAGGGACACTGCTTCCCCACCAAGTAAAACCACGTACCGTACCACTTGTGCCGCCGTGTCGAGATTTCTTTTCTGTGGTGCGTGTTCAAGCTGTTGTTGAGATGCGCTAAGCACCGCAAGTTAGCTTGCAGGCCTTCACTGTGTTGCTCATAAGCATGGCAATTGTCATGGGCCCCACGCCGCCAGGTACGGGGGTGATGGCCGAGCAGAGTGGTTGCACGGACCCGTAATCGACGTCACCCACAATGCGGTAGCCGCGTGGGCGCGTGGCATCCTCCACTCGGTTGATGCCCACATCCAGCACCACAGCGCCGGGTCGGATGAAGTCAGCTGTCACTAATCCGGGGCGTCCTACAGCGGCTATCAGAATATCAGCCGTGCGGCAGATACTAAGCAAATCCGCGGTGCGTGAGTGAGCAATAGTGACAGTAGCGTTAGCCTGTTTGCTTACCAACAAATGTGCCATAGGTTTGCCCACGATCATGCTGCGCCCGATGACTACGACGTGCTTACCCTGAGTGGGGATACTATAAGTGTTCAGCAGCTCCATGCAACCCAGCGGTGTGCATGGAACGAAGCCTGTGTGATCCTCTAGCACAAGCTTGGCGACGTTGATGGGGTGGAAACCATCCACATCCTTACGTGGATCAATGTTGAGGATCACTGCTTGTTCATCAATATGTGCGGGGGGGGGGCTCTGTACCAAAATGCCGTGAATGCGGTCATCGGCATTGAGTTGGTGGATGAGTTGCACTAATTCTTTCTGAGTGGTTTCAGTGGGTAGTACCCATTTTTGGGAGTATATGCCCAATTCTTCACATGCTTTCACTTTGGAATCCACATATACGCGCGAGGCCGGATCTTCACCGATCAGAACTACTGCCAGTCCGGGAGTGTGTCCATGTTGAGTAAGCTGGGCGATATCAGTGCGCAAGTTATGCAACACTTTGCGGGAAGTCTCCTTGCCGTCAATGATTATGGGATTCATGGTGGTTATAGTTTCGTCTAGATTGGGTGTGAAGTGTGAGCATAGTCCGCATCGCGCAGGGTATTCTCCAGTCGTCGACAGTAAGCAGCTAAGTCGTCGGCGGGTAGATCCGGCGGCACATGAAGCGGTTCACAGAGTTCCATGAGTACTTGTGAAAAAGGAAGAGGAATGAAGAAGCGATCCCATGAATGGACGCGTATGCAGCAGCCGTAGTGGATGCGAATTGGTACAATCGGAATCCCACTTATGGACGCCAGTTTAATCACTCCGGGGCGACAGCAATATACCGGCCCTTTTGGTCCGTCCGGAGTGATGCACATGCTCATACCGGCTTCCAGCTCGCGCACCATATCCATGAAACCTTCCGCCCCTCGGCGTCTGCTTGAACCACGCACCGCGCGCATTCCATAATCTTGTGCCACGGCTGCAAGCATCGCGCCATCTTTGCTGGCGCTGGTGAGCATACTCATGGTTATTTTCCCGTGAAGTACGTAACGATAGAAGAAGCACGGAGTAAAGATGCGGTTGTGCCAGATGGCTACGATGCACTGATTTTGACAGAGGAAATCAGGCGAACCTTCAACTCGTTTGCGGAGGGTCCAACACACTAATGTGATCAGTAACCAGACAAAATGTCCCACGGGCTTTGACCACCATTTCTGCCGGATTCCAGAATCAACACTCATGAGGCAAAATACACTGCGACGCTCACATGGGGGACTGTGCCGTAGCCGTGGAATCTGCAGAGCGTACATTTTTTCCAGAAGGATCCACGATATTGACTTTGGCAAATATCAAAAGCGCCTTTTGCTGTTTGTTTGACCCAGAGTTGCGGAAAAGGCGTCCCACAAGTGGTAGATCTCCTAATATCGGCACCTTATCCTCGTAGTGCACAATTTTGGCTTCCTTCATACCGCCCATGACTAATACAGCGCCATCTTCCACCGTAATGGTGGTGTTAGTCATGTAGCGTTTGAAAAGCGGTTGGTAAATGTAGTTGTCGGACAACTTGACTCGTTCCACCGTTGTATCCGTAGGAAGGGCAGCGTATATGGGGGAACCCCAGTCCACGAAACCATCAAAATCATTCACAATGGTTGTGATCGCAAGTTTTACCTTTTGCCCATCCGGAGAGACTTCAGCATTGTGAACTTGCACGATAGTGCCGATACCTCCTACATTATCCTCATCTACGCCGTATCGTATAAAGTCGGTGGGGTTGGCACCCACAGCAATAGCTGTAGCACCCACGTACACCGGAGTCGGAACGGGCTCAATCACGCCGTCTTTGTTAAAGTCTTCCGTGGGGATATGAGCATCTTCGATAGGTTGATCCATACTTTCCGAGATGCGTGGTTCATCATAGCGAGACGGGTAGTACATCTCGCGTACATTCACGAGGGAAGCTTGTTCTTCGGCTCCTGCGGTGAAAATCAGTTTGGGGTTACTGAGAGAGTCAACCCCCTTCTTTTGTGAGAGACCGCGCATGACCATGGTGACATCAGCCGTGGCCCACACGCCGCGTAAACCAAAGATGGTAGGTGAGAGTTCCTCGACAGCTGATTCGTTCACATAGTCGCGGATCTGCCCTCGTTTGACAAGGCGATCAAGGTTGTGTTGCCCGAGTACCTGGCGAATAGATCGCTGATTGTTTGTAACTACCGGACCAAGTGCATTAGGTATATGATTGTTCGGTCTGGGAATAGGCATACCACCCGCATTGCTGGCAGATTGTTCTGTGCCACCGCCACCAACAAGCTTAGACCCCATGTCAATGCCTAGCAGCCACTCAAAACCAAGGTCTACCAGATTGTCCTGACTGGTCTCAACCACCTTGATACTCAATACAATGAGCTTATCTTCCACCGGGGAAACGTCCGCAAGCAATTCCTCCAACTGCGCGATGTTGCGCTGAGTATTACGTACCGTGAGGCGCCGTGACGCCGCCCGGTACACAGCGCTAGCCCCTTTCGGGAAAGATATGTTCATCTTTTTGAGAGCTGCGACCGGATCAATACGTGAAACTTTGACGCGACCTCCCGAGGAGAACGTCTCCTCGTCCGTATCGTCGGATTCTTCCGCTGAGTCGCCTTCATCAAAAAAATGGGGAGGGACGTAGAAAACGCGATCTACCAGTCGTCCGTAGTCCTGTCCTGCATACGTGAGTTCGACTCCCATAGGAACGTAATAGAAGTCGATTTCGTAAAGCTGCGAAATTTCAGTAAGCAGATCCTTCATGGACAAATTATCCAAGCGGAAAGAACGTCGCCGTTGCATGAGCTGCTTGTAACCAGGGGTATCCGGAGTGCCAAAAGCAGCGACAATATTGATGGGACGTTGATTGGCGGCTGTTTGCCGGCTTTGGAATCGGCGCACATGTCCGCGCAAAATATCAATGACTTCCATCACATCAGCATCTTCCACATTGATGCTCGGAATGATCATCTGTTCAAGCGCCTGAGCATGTGCAAGCTCATCTTCCTTCTCCTGCTCTTCGGTCGCAGAGTTCGGTGCTTCCGCAATACCGGGGATGGGGGGAGACTCCTCAATGTCAGCACGTGAGACGCTGTCCCACATGCTATCCACTTCCGCCATTCTGGCAGCACGTGCGGCGACATATGCGTTGCTGGCTGACGCGCTGCGTCTTTTTTGGACAGCCATGATGCCGCGACGAGCCGCTTCATTGTACGTATCAATCCTGAGTACATCATGGAATGTGCGGATGGCGTCATCGTATTTGCCGAGATCCAAGTAGCCATTGGCCAGGTTGAGGAGACGATGAACCTCTTCCACATCACCGACGTGGCGCGGAGTGAGAGCAGGGTTATTACGCACAGGATCTTCGGTAAAGACGAGCTCCCGTTTCGCACGTTTGTTGGAAGGGTCAAGCTGCACAGCTTCTTTCAGGAAGTCGATCGCTTCTTCTACGCGGCCAACACTGCGGTAGTCAAGAGCGCGAGCAATAAGGGCGTCGGACAAACTGGCGCGGATGAATTCACGCTGCTTTGAGGTAGCAGGGGCATCGGGAAGAACCGAGAGGGCATTGCGGTAATGCTCTACAGCGTCCGAATATTTTTGGGCAGAATAAGCGTTCCGTGCTTCTTGGACCTGCTGCAACGAGTCACGGATGGCTGCGTGTCGACGCGCGGTTTCCTGAGCGGTGAGGTTTTGGACTTCCACGTCTTGCGCACAGCTCAAGGGCACAAAAACACCTGCGGTCAGGACAACCGCAAACAGGCCGACTGGTAGAAGTCTCACCATCGCAAGCGGGTTTATTCTAGCAGATTCTTGTGACAAAGTCACTCTAAAAGTACGCTCCCCAGCAAAAAAGAGCAATTTTTTACCGAGACCGGGAAGGTGTGGCACCGGTGTAACCATCACGAGGGCACGGAGCTATCGGCATCTGAGGATGGATGCAGGGCGGATTCATTGCGTTTGCGCAAGATATTCAAACGTTCTCGAATACGCAATTCCAGTCCGTTAGATGTTGGTGCATAGTATACTCGACCCTCCGGCAGGTAGGCTTGAGGCACAAAGTGATCCTCCCCGAAGTCGTGAGCGTATTTGTAGGTTGTTTCTTCTTGAGTAGCGCCACGCAGGCGAGCAAGTTTTTTTCGTGTTGATGTTGCCAGGTGGTCGGGCACAGCCAGAGTTTTACCTTCTCGCACATCTTTGGCGGCGGCTTCTAGCGCCATGTACGCCGAATTGCTTTTTGGAGCCGTGGCGATGTAAACTGTGGCGTGTGCCAGAGGAATTCGGGCTTCGGGCATACCCACCATTTCTGCGGCTTTGGCGGCGGCCACGGCCACCCGTAGTGCATTTGAATCAGCAAGCCCCACATCTTCGCTGGCGCAAATGACGAGACGTCGGGCGATAAAGCGGATGTCCTCCCCGGCGTTGAGCATAAAGGCTAGCCAGTAGAGTGCAGCATCGGGATCGCTTCCTCGCATTGATTTGATGAAGGCGGAGATAGTGTCGTAGTGTCCATCCCCTGCGCGGTCGTATCTCACAGCCTTTTGTTGAATGGATTCCTCTGCTACCTCCAGCGATATGTGGATGAACCCATCCGGCGTGGGAGGAGTGGATAGCGCAGCGACTTCGAGTGCAGTGAGTGCCTTGCGCGCGTCACCATCTGCCTTGCGTGCCATGTGCTGTAGTGCGTCGTCAGCTATCTGCAGGGGCATGTTGCCCAGTCCACGGGTTTTGTCTGCTGCTGCGCGGCATAGCAGTTGCACCAAGTCTTCCTCCGGTACCGGCTCAAGCGGGAAAATTTGTGAGCGCGAAAGCATAGCGGAGTTGATGGCGAAGTAGGGGTTTTCAGTGGTTGCGCCGATAAAGCGCACCGTGCCGCGTTCCAAGTGGGGCAGCAGTACGTCCTGCTGAGCTTTATTGAAACGGTGAAGTTCGTCAACAAAAAGGATAGTACGCTGGTTGTGCAGGGCAAGGCGTGTCTTAGCCTCCGCAATTTTTTCTCGGATCTCATTGACATTGGATTCGACTCCGTTGAGCATGACAAAGAAGGCGCTTGTGTGACGAGCTATGACATAGGCAAGCGTTGTTTTGCCCACGCCTGGTGGACCGTAGAAAATGAGCGAAGAAAAGCGATCCGTTTCAATGGCACGGCGCAGTAGTTTTCCCGGGGCGAGTAAGTGCTGCTGCCCCGCAACTTCTGCGGGCGATTCTGGACGCATGCGGGCCGCCAACGGCATATTTGCCTGTTTTTTTAATTCTTCGGGGCGGTTTTCACCGAATGGGGTAAACAAGTCAGCCATACGTATAAATCCGGTTTATTATCAGAGGTGGGTCATGAGAAGCCGTAGCTGTGTGTGTATGGCACGTTGTTGTTCTTGGAGCGGTCGCAGCTCCACTTCTCGCTTGGCGACTTTGCGGCGTGGCACGACATAGAGTTGGCGGTAGGCTGTGACGCGAGAGACAATAAGCGCTTCCAGTACGGAGAGGAAGTCTTTCTCTTGATTGCTAAAAACATCTTGCACAAGACTTTCAATCTGAGTGCCTATATTCCGCGAGGCTACATGGTGCGCGATGCTGCCTCCACTCCAAGTCAACACGGCCAAAACTACGCAACCCAATCCCAAGGCGTCTTGCCCCAAGCAGCCCAACACCCCAGCTAGTACACAGAATATGCACTCGCAAATCACGCAGGTTTGCATCCAACTTACGTGTGCTACATAAACGCTGAACAAACGTGCCTGTAACCCGGCATCAGCCATGGGTTCATAGAGCTGGCGGCAGAGACGTTCTCGTAGTGTCTTAAGCTCTGTTTTGAGAGTATCGGCGGGGAAGTCGCCGATTTCACATTCTAGAGCTTTTTTCATCCGTGGACGCACAGATTGCCAGTGCGCGGCACACTGCATGACAAAGTGGTTATCAGATTCTTCTTGCATGCGCTGTACAGCGCGATCCATACATTGGTAAAGAAGTTGTTCTGTCATTCTTCCCATCAATTCCATGCGCAGGAGCGTGCCGGGAGACAGGATGTAGCCTAACTTTTGGCGCACCTGAGCCAGAAGTTCCGGAAGGGTTTGCTGCACGGTTAACTGCAGACCGTGGCTATATTGAGCCAACCCGATAGTTTGGCTGTGTAAAAAGTTGTCAATTTCTTGTTCAATGCCGGACATAAATACATTGTACGTGCGGCTAACGCTTTCACGTGCACTGAGTATGCGACCGGCACGCTGTACCAAGTCCGTGGTTAATTCAGCTAACCGGCGAATTTGAGTAGCCGCTCCATGGGTATCTTCCAAGATTTCCTGCACACAGGAGCGCAGGGTGACAATGGCGGCCTCATTCCCTGGCTCGGGGAAAATGAGGATGCGCATCCCATCTATCCCATGAGCGCGGCTTAGTTCACGCAAGCGTTCTTTGAGCGCGATGCTCTCCCGGGCGTCTAACTGATTGACTTGGGCTACGGCAAGCATCCACGCCTTGCGAGCGTTCTCCGGCACGGTGTCCAGTACATCCCACACAGGCGAGGTCGCTGGTGCTCGGGCATCCAGCACCCCCACGACAACATCTGCACCCTGCATGAGCAGTTCACAAGTGTGTCGCACCTCCTCTCGCGTGATATCGGCTGTGTCCACCAGTTCCAAGCCCTCCAATTGTGGAAGGGGAATGAATCGGGAGTGTGAGGCGTCGCCATCTCGGCAGATAAAGCGCCAGCACGTGTAATGGTTTGCCGTGGTGTGCTGGGCAATAGTTTGTGTGCCGGCCATGCAGGAGAGCAACGTGGATTTGCCTGCTCCGGCGCCGCCCAGCACCATGATGCGCCGGTCATGCGACAGCGCTTGGAGGGTTTGCCGGACGGGGGTTCTATATTCTGTCAGGTCCTCTCCCTCATCAATTTGATCGCACAAATCAAGCGCCTTCTCAGCCCACAGGCGGACAAGTCCCTCCTCATTCAGATGCGGTCGTCTCAGCTCCACGTCCGCTCATTATAAGCAAATTTGAAACCCATGTCGAACAGAAAAGCAACAATGCATAAAATGACGGGCTTTTAAATCAGATTTTCCGGAGGCAGTACACACCATGAGCATAAGAATGCGAAAGATACAAACACGACCCCACGAAACCCACCACCGCCACTTTGCGGGAAAGCGGCGGGCATGTGTTGCGTAAATCAGTAACGAGCGACGACATTTTGCATGGCATCCATTTGTTTTTCAATGGATTCCACGAGAGCTATCTGGGTGCGCGTGCGGTCGAGATTATGTTCCGGCCGACGAATCTTGAAATAAGTATCTCCCACCAAGTAATCGGTGAGGAAACGCATACCGCATTCCATCGTGAGCAACTTGCCGGAGAAAGGTAGCAGCTCCTTTTCACGAGGAGTAAGGAAAGTAGCCGCCTCGCAGTACCCTTTTGCCAGAGCTTCAAAATACTCCATACGCATGGTTACCAAACTCGTGTCTTTTTCATCCTCTGCTGCAGGGGACGTAGATGTGCGGATCATGTCTCCGAAATCGTACAGCGAACTCCCCGGCATGGTAGTATCCAAGTCAATGACGCAGATTCCCTTGCCCGTTACGTCGTCAAGCATGACATTGTTGAGTTTAGTATCGTTGTGCGTGACACGTAAAGGAAGCTTGCCACTCGCCAAATCATTCACCACGATGTGGCAATCCGCTTCACGTGCTAAAAACCAGTCAATCTCTTTTTGCACTGATTTGGCACGACCGAGCGGGTCGGCTGCCACAGCTGCCCGAAAGGTTTCAAGGCGCTTCGTTGTATTATGAAAATCAGGAATTGTTTCAAAGAGAGGCTTGCCGGGAAGATTGGCTCCAAGCTTTTGGAAATTACCGAAAGCTCGGGCAACTTCAACACATTGCAATGGCGACTCAATCGTGTCGTACGTTCGAGCTCGGTCGATGTACGTGTACGCGCGCCAGACATTTCCCTCTGCATCTTGGGCATAGGGCTTGCCATCTTTCGCCGGGATCAATGTGAGGGTGCGGCGATACGCTTCCTTGCAGTTTTCCTCTTGCAGCACGCGCAAGGCTTCTGTTGTCACGCGCAACACATTCTCCATAAGAGGAATAGGTTGTTTGAACACGTTGCTGTTGACGCGCTGAAGGATATAGTGGACGCGCAGACCTGCCTGGTCCACATCAATACGGTAGGTGTCATTGATATGGCCAGAGCCATAGGAGGAGCCGCATACGTAGTCGGCGCGCAGGTCGAATAGTTGAGCAATCGTCTTGAGATGAAACATGGTACAGTAGATCAGAGTTTGGCGGGATACGCACCTTGTTTGACAAGGTTAGCTATACTTTCGACAACAGCCGGTTTATCGCTCGGGTAGGTTACGCCAAGCCAGTTTGCCGAGGTGCGGATGACGCGACAATCCGCCGTGCCGCGGTGAATGAGTTCATCAACGACTGTCGGAATGTAACATTCGCTTTTTGGTTCGGAGCCATGAGCGCTCATAAAGCGGGTAAAATGCTCCTCAACTTCGCTGATGAAGCTGGTCGGGAAGACCCAGAAGTTCATACTTACTAATTCTTCCGGGTCTACTTCTTTTCGCTCGCCGTGCAGGTTATTTCCGCGGCACACACCATCCTGCTCTTTGATGATTTTGGTAAACTCCTCCACACTATCCAAGTATCCCTCTTTGATTCCGCAGATGCCCCGATTCACGTCCCCATGATCACTCAGTGTGTTTTTGAGTGGGTAGCCAATCATGCCGTAGTGCGCTCTGCCCTCTGTACTTTGCAGAGATGTCAAGAATTGGGCTGCCTTTTGGAAAGCGTCGGCTCCGTAGAAGTCATCTGCATTCACCACGCCGAACGGCTCCTTAATCACGTGGCGAGCCGCCCGCAACGCGTGTGCCGTGCCCCATGGCTTTACCCGCCCTTCTGGTACGCAGAAGCCTCTCGGCAAATCGTCCAGGCTCTGAAAGGCGTAGTCAACCTCAATTTTGCCGGTGAAGCGAGCGCCAACTTGGTCCTTGAAAGCATCCTCAAAGTCTCGTCGGATCACAAAGACAACCTTGCCGAATCCGGCGCGAATAGCATCATACACCGAATAATCAAGGATGACCTCACCGTTGGGGCCCATGGGATCGAGTTGTTTCAGTCCGCCGTAGCGGCTTCCCATGCCTGCTGCGAGTACAAGAAGAGTTGGTTTCATAACACCTGTCGTCGCTGTGTGAGCGGCATTCTACCACCGGCTTCGTCTTAATGCAAGTCTATTTGCTTTGCTTGCGTTCGGTTTGGACAATGGAGGGATTAGTCCTTCGCGATGCCGGCTTTTTTGAGGGCAGGCCAACCTCCTTCCAACACGTATACAGGAGCGCGGAGGAGACCTGTATCCCGCAAGGTTTCAGCAATTTGATCGGAAGAGTTACAACTTTCTGTGCAAAAAACCACGATACATTCTCCCTGGTCATAAGCGGCAATGAGGCGTTCAATAGCAGCATCTAGCATCCGCTGCATGTCAGCGCCAGGACGGATTGGGAACATGCGATCCTCCGAGAGCATGAGATGGTTGAGTTCGTAGTCGCTTTCACTCCGGGCGTCTATCCATACAATTTTGTAGTTGCCAGGTTCTCCCTTCACTTGCCACGCAGTTAGCAACGATTCCGGGCAGATATGACCGACGGGGAGGTTTTGCGGGACACAAGGCGGAATGCGCCGTGGCGCGAAGTATAGCGTATCTGCTGTGTAGAGCAATCCCGCAACAATGAGGATGAACAACCCCACGCGCACCATTTGGGTGAAGGTATCTCTCATCGTTGAGCAATTCACGCGTTTTTAAGGAAAGAATCCTGCTGAGCATCAATAGCTTGCATGTGAATAGCTCGACCCGTCTCTGCCAAATGTACAAGAGCATGGTAGGTGTCTTCTTCGTCGGTGCCGAGTTGAGCAGCAATTTGAGCGGCTGTGGATGGAGATGAGGACAGGGCGGCGCGTGCGCGAGCAAGCAGCTGCAAGAAGCTGTTGGCCGCTTTTTTACCTGCCTGCACCCCGGGCTGGTGGTATGCGTTAATGTGGATAAGGGAGGCATAGTAGCCCACAGTGCGTTCAAAGAGTGCAATCAGAGCACCTAGGGTTTCCGCACAAACACTGGGGATCGAGATGGTGATGCTCGGACGACCATTTTCTGCCAGTGCCTTGCGTGTGCCACGCAGAAATCCTTGAAGGTAATCTCCGGCGGTAAATCCGGGCTCGACTTCCACGTCATCTGCCGCGCACTGGCGTACCTCGATGAAAGTGACAAAAAAGTTGTTGAGGCCATCACGCAGTTGCTGGACGTAGGCGTGCTGGTCGGTAGATCCTTTGTTGCCGTACACGGAAATACCTTGGTGTACCGGCTTGTTGTCCAAATCCAGTTCCTTTCCGAGGGATTCCATGATAAGCTGCTGCAGGTATTTGGAGAAGAGGACTAAGCTGTCCTTATAAGGCAAAACGACCATATCTTTACTGCCCCGACCGTGTCCGATGCTGTACCATGCCAGAGCCAGGCGCATAGCGGCGTTGTGCGAGGTGTCGTGGCTGCGGGTGTGTTCATCCATGCGTGCAGCTCCCCGTAACAGTGCATCGATATCCACTCCTTGCAGAGCTGCTGGTAGAAGCCCTACCACTGAGGTTTCAGAAGTGCGACCTCCTACCCAATCCTCCATGGGGAAACGCTGCAGCCAGCCTTCCGATTCTGCTACTTTGTCGAGCATGGAGCCGGTGCCGGTAACAGCCACTGCTTGTCTGGCGAAGTTGAGTCCCAGGCGGTGGAAGAAGTGTTGGGTGCAAACCATGCCGTTACGGGTCTCCGGAGTTCCGCCGCTTTTGGAGATAACAACGACGAGTGTTGTTTCTGCAGGGATGCGGTTTAGAACGCGCAATATGCCGTCAGGGTCGGTATTATCGAGGAAAAACATATCTAGCCCGTCAACCGGTAAGGCGTCTGCTACCAACTCGGGGCCTAGAGCAGAGCCTCCGATGCCAATAACAAGACAGGCAGTGAACGATTTGCCGTTTGGGGTTGTGATAGCGCCGGAGTGTACAGCTTTTACAAAGTCACGGATTTGGGTAAGTGGCGTCTCGATACACGCGCGAAGTTCAGGCGTGGGAGCCAGCGAGCTGTTGCGTAGCCAGTAGTGTCCCACCATGCGATTCTCGTCAGGGTTGGCGATGGCTCCGCCTTCAAGTGCCTCCATTTCTGCATAGGCTCGCTTGATGAGAGCTGACGTCTCCTGCGTCTCTTTTGTCTCAGTTGGTAACTTTGAGAAATCGAGCGTGATTCCCATATCCGGGTATCGCAATAAGCAAGCTGCATACGTTTTCATGGCTGGCGCATTATACTCCCGCAATCCGTCGGGGGCAAGTAGAATCCCATCACCTATCCCGGTGGCACTGTTACACAGCTCTGCCGGCGCCGTGCGGGTTGCTTCCCGGTGAGCAGAAGGCGCACGTGCTAACTACGGATTGTGTTTGCGATGGACTGAGCGGCCTTGCCCGGGTTGGGAAAAGAGATCCTGTCAGGATGGTGACGAGCGTTCCAATCGTAACTCTCCAAGGAAAGGCAATGGGGGGAATCAGGTGGAAATGTCCTAGCACTTCCAGCGAAATAATCGCCGCAAAACCGGCGAACATGGCCACCACATTCCCGGTGTCGCATCCTCGCCGTCGGGTAAGCATGCCGAGCAGGAAAATGCCTAGTAACGAACCGTAGGTGTACCCGAAAATTCCTAGGGCAATAGGAAGAATTCGAATCGTAGGATCCATGACGCTATACCACGCCGTGACAGAACCGACGATGATGAGCAGGGCTGCGAAGAGCACTGTGAAAATACGCGCAGCGACCAGAGTCTGACGTTCTGTAGCATGGGGGCAAAAGACACCGCGGTACCAGTCGCGCGTGGCGGTTGTAGCCAGTGCGTTGAGAGCGGTGGAGAGTGAACCCATGGCGGTGGCTAGCAAGGCGGCAATGAGTAGCCCGCGCAGCCCTGGTGGTAAATAATGAATAATGAAGTAGGGAAATATCTCAATTGCTTTCTCGGGGGGGGTAATCCCTTCCTTTTGAAAAAAGACAAAGACCAACATCCCACAGGCTAAAAATACCAATACGATAGGCATGTCTAAAACGCCGGAAATGATGACGGCTCGCGAGCCGGTGCTTCTGTCACGCGCAGCGAGCATCCTCTGAACCATATCCTGGTCGGTTCCCATGGTGGCCATCGTGATAAAGGAGGCGCCCAAAAAAGCGGACCACAAAGTGTATTCACTGCCTAAGATGTACTTGATGTCCTCGGACAATCCATGGCCGGTTATGCCTAAGTCGACGATGAGCCATGGTTGCAGAGGCTCGTGCTGGCAGGGGTTGATGGAAGTGTCGGAAATGGTAGACAAGATTGTGTGCCATGCATCTGACAACGAGCCGTCACCCATGATGCCCGTAATGAGGAAAACAATGGTGGAGATCACCGATACGGCAAGGATGCAGGCTTGCAGGACATCTGTCCATACAACCGCTCTGAGGCCACCAAGGGTGGTATAAATCGTTGTGATGATTGTGATGAAGGTGAGAGCAATGAGGTAAATAAGAACTGTTTGAGAAGCATCAGCGCTCTCCGTGCCGGTAAGAAAAGAGTAGGCGATGACGAGGAGGATACCCGCAAAGAACAGGCGTGTGCCGCTGGCCAGTACTCGTGAAAGCAGGAAAACAAGGCTGGCGCTGCGTCGCGTGGTTGTGCCGAAGCGTTTTTCCAAGTACTCGTAAATGGAAATGACACGGTATTGATAAAAAGGTTTAAGAAAGAGCTTGCCCACGATAATGCGTCCAAGCAGCGTACCGATGCCCAACTGCACATACGTGAAGTTGCGCAATACAAACCCCTCTCCTGGCGTGCCGAGGAACGAGGCTGCGCTGATTTCTGCGGCGATAATGGAGGCGAGAATAGCCCACCACGGGAAGGAACGGTTACCCAGAGCATAACTCTCCAAACTATCTTGCTTGCGACCGGCATAGAGCCCGATACCAAAGATACCGCAGAAGTACGCGAGAATGACGAGCAGATCTGCGGTCATACGAGGAAAGTTTCTTGATATGCTTTTGTATACATGCTCCTCGTGCGGTTGACAATGGTTTGCCCGGCAAGCCTCAACTCAAGAGTAGTTGGAATGGCCGGATTAACCCTGCTTGCGCTCCAGTGCAGCAGCTACAAGCCCTTGGAAAAGCGGGTGTGGCGTGGTTGGTCGGCTTTGGAACTCCGGGTGGAATTGGCAGGCTATGAAAAATGGATGTCCCGGCAGCTCCACAACCTCCACCAGACCATGTTCATCATTCACGGCTGAAATTACCAGACCGCCTGTCTCGCATGCGCTGCGGTACTCAGCGTTGAACTCATAGCGGTGACGATGACGTTCGGAAACGATTTCGCGCCCTCCGTATAATTTGCTGCAAAGTGTTCCGGGCAGGATGTGCGCCGGGTACGCACCCAGGCGCATTGTAGCTCCCATGTTTTCGATGTGCTTTTGCTCTTCTTGCAGGCAGATGACGGGGTGAGGAGTATCCTTGACAAATTCAGTGGAATTAGCGTTTTCCAGCCCTAGCGTATTGCGAGCAAACTCAATGACAGCAACTTGCATGCCCAAGCAGATGCCTAGGAAGGGAATCTTTCTTTCGCGCGCGTACCGCACGGCCATGATTTTCCCCTCAATGCCGCGGCCGCCAAAGCCTCCCGGTACGAGAATGCCATCTACTTCGCCGATCATTTCCGTGCAGGAGCTGCCTTCCAGCGCCTCGGCATCTACACGCACAATTTCCACGCGACAGTCGTTGGCCGCGCCGGCATGGGTGAAGCTTTCGTAGATGGATTTGTAGGCATCCTGCAGGGAAATGTATTTGCCGACCACCGCAATACGTACGCTGTGGGAAGGGTGAATTACTCGTCCCACAAACTTCTGCCACTCGTCCATTTTTGGCTTGGGCACGGTGATGCCCAACACTTCGGTAACGATGCGATCTACACGATCACGTCCCAGATCGAGCGGACATTCATAAATGGAGTGCCTCACATCTGCAAAGGCTACCACGTGGTCCGGCGCGACATTGCAGAACATGCCGATTTTTTTCTTCTCTGCATCTGTCAGATTATCCATTTCGGTGCGGCACACGATAATATCGGGCATAATGCCAATCTCTCGCAGTTTGGCCACACTTTGCTGGGTGGGTTTTGTCTTAGTTTCTCCGGCTGCCTTGATGTAGGGCAACAAGGTCACGTGGATAAAGCAACAGTTGTTGCGCCCGACTTCCAGCGCAAATTGGCGCAGCGCTTCCAAAAAGAGGTAACCCTCAATATCTCCCACAGTCCCGCCGATTTCGGTAATAATGACGTCACATTCCTTGTTCTTCTCAGTAAGGTCGTACAGGCGCTGCTTAATCTCATCCGTCACGTGAGGTATGTACTGCACGGTCTTGCCCAAGTAGTCTCCGCGGCGCTCTTTTTCAAGAACATGCTCGAACACTTTACCGCTCGTCAGGTTGTTGAGCCGTGATAACTGGCAGTGAACAAAGCGCTCGTAGTGGCCCAAGTCCAAATCCGTTTCAGCCCCATCGTTAAGTACGTACACCTCCCCGTGTTGGTATGGGTTCATTGTTCCGGGATCGATATTCAGATACGGATCGAACTTTTGCATGGTTACTTCCAACCCGCAGTGTTCCAGCAGGGTGCCAATCGACGCTGCCGCCAGCCCTTTGCCCAAGGATGATACCACCCCGCCTGTCACAAAGATGTATTTCATAGGTCGTCGCTTTCGCTCGCCGTACATCCTACCATATCGTTGCTTTCATGTCCAGTCCCACCGCTTAATTTCTCCTCAGATCCTGATACCTCGTAATCTCATTTATTGGCACCTTGCATATTCTTTTTTAAAGATTTAACTTTTCTTCTTGACAAGTGATAATTGAGGCTTTAAACTTTATAAATCAACTTAATAAAGTGAGAATAGCAACAGAACAAGTCAGACATGCAATGCAAAGATTATTGCGCGCAACGTGTCCTCAACTGGCACAGGTGACGGGGTTGAGTTTGGTGACTGTACACCGGGAGATCAAGGGACTAGAGGTGTGCGGGGAAGTGAAGCGTGTCGGGGAGCAAGTGAGAGGAGGTAGGCCCTCTCCGGTGTACGAGTATGAGAGGGAATATGCGGCGCGGCTGTACGTGCAGATGATGTGGGATCAAGGACTGACTCGAGTAGAGATTGAGCGGTGGGACATGGCCGGGGAGAGGCAGGGCGGGAGCTTGGGACGGTATGTTGCGGTGGAGAATGAGAGTTTGGATGGCAGGATTGAGGATTTGTTGGAGAACCGGCGTGTGTATGGGGTAGGCATATACAGTGAACCCGTTTTACGGCGGATAGGATTATGTGAGCACTTATCACAACGTCTCCACTGTCCCGTGGAGTATTTGAACGCAGCAGCGGCACTGGCTGAGCGTGCGGAGGGGTGCGCTACACTTTATCTGGCTCGGGGAGAAGCTCCGCAGGGGTGCATTTACCGTCGAGGCTTTTTTCACGAAATGGGGAGACTCGATCTGCTAACTTTGCCAAGTTCATGGAACAGAGTAGATTATAGTGATCATACTCTTGTTGAGGAGATGGTAGCTCGGCTGTTGCAGATAATCACCAGTGTTGTAACCCCCGGATCAATCACTTTATATGCAGATTTTTGGAGTAAACGACTCACAGAGCGTATCCGTTTTAACACACAATCTAAACTTCGCGGAGTTGCCCCATCCTTGCGCTTCGGAGAATGTTCTTCACGAGAGCTTCAACTGGCCTTGCGGCGAGCTGTCTGCCGTGTTGGAGACAACTCCTTTTACCCTTCATTCTCATCGATATAAATGAGATAAAGGGGGTATGAAATTCAGCCTGTAAAATGTCAATATTTTTGGCCAATAAACAAGTGATGTCGTTATGATAACAATTTGCTAATTGATAAAATAACCGAAGTAAAATTAGCAAATGAACAAATTGGACTGAGCTCCCATGGTCAAGAGGCACAAAGTCACGCATCTAGTGTTCTGTGGTACCCGGT
This sequence comes from uncultured Akkermansia sp., assembly GCA_947589345.1. Classification (GTDB taxonomy): domain Bacteria; phylum Verrucomicrobiota; class Verrucomicrobiia; order Verrucomicrobiales; family Akkermansiaceae; genus Akkermansia. Next base: position 4,533 of record CANQAC010000017.1, on the reverse strand, counting down.
AACGGACGACGAGGGGGAGAGTCTTCCCAGAGATAGGATCGACGGGTATCGACAAGTTTACCGTTGGTATAGAGATTCATGCGCCATGAGAGGATGTCACCTTTTTGAGCGCGTTCATGACCATTGAAAGAGAAGATACATTTGCGCAGGCCGGAGAAGTGACGAGGTTGGCTGAAATCGAAGCTGCGCGTAAGAATTTGAGAGGCGGAGGCTGCTTGAGTGTACAACATTTCCAAGCGAGTCGGGGCTTCCGGCTGAGCATCGTACCAAAGCACATAATAGTAGTCGCCGACACGGTTAAGGCGCTCCTTGGCGGAATTCGCGCCGAAGAGATTATACTGGGCATTAGCACGCATGGCGCTGAGCTGCCAGTCCATGCCCGGCACAGTTGTACTCTTGAGGGGAAGATCAGAAATAGTTTTGATATAAGATGTAGAAGCACAGGATGATAGTAAACATAAACAGTTTACCAGCAAAATTAAATAACCTATTAAAGCTCGATGCCGCCCACTCATCGCTAGTTAGTCAGTTTTTTTCTCACTGTTACTTTTCAGAAAGCCCCAATCGGCTAGGCTAGGTAAGGGCAATTCCACGGTACCCATACGTGCGCGCAACAAAAACCACAACTTTCGGAAGTTGCCCACGCCGTAGCGCCGTTCAAAAACGCGGTATTCGTCCCCCTGCATTTTTTCGAGAATTGTGTGATAGATGAGGCTCATAGCTTGGGCTGGGATGAGAGCATTTCGATCGTCGACACTGAGTTTTTGGTAGGCTTCCTCGGCATCGCCGAAAAACTTTTCTGCCAAGGCTGCTTCGTAAGCCAGGAGCTGGTGCATGCGATAGCTGTAGCGTTGTTCTCGGATATCTTCCAGCGATACCTCAAATAACTCCATATCCTTTGCCGGCAGGTAGTAGCGACCATACTTGTGGCAATCTTCGGCTACGTCCCGCAAGATATTTACCAGTTGCAGTGCATAACCGAGTGCGATCGCGTAGTCGCGCGCAGCGGGTGAAGCCCCCATGACTGCGGCTGCTGTGATGCCTACACAGGAAGCCACCTTGTACGCGTAGGCTAGCAGATCTTCCCGCGTTTGAGGTTGTACTTGTTCGATATCGCTCCGACACCCCTCAATGAGAGTGAGCATGGGAGCAATATCCAGCTGCATCTCACACACGAGACTTTGCACTTCTTGCTCCACGCCCGGGGAAGGTTTCACCCGGCAAGAGATGACTTGAATCCAGCGATCCAGCGCTGTGTGACGCTCGGGGTTTGTCATCACTGGTTCGTCCACGATATCGTCCACAATACGGCAAAATGCGTAGAATTGCGCCATATGGCGACGTCGCTCCTCAGGAAGATCTACCAGGGTAAAAGCGAGGTTGGACTTGGCGTTGCGTGTGATGGTATCAGATTCAGTTGCTTCGCTCATATCTTAATCTATTTGTCCCCAATGGGAGGTGAAGGGCCACAACGTGAATCCTGCCGGCCCTAAAATGTTAAACTGCTTGACCGGTCCCCAGTAACGTGAATCCAGTGAACTGGTGGTGTTGTCTCCGAGTGCCAAATATTCTCGCAAGTTGGGAAGGGCAGGGCCCGTGTCAGCGAGATGGACCATCTTGCCGCGCAGGAGGTAACCAGTGGGGTACTGCCATGTCTCCAAGGGGCGGTAACCAGCCATACGTCGAGGAGGCATGCCGGCGCTCACACGAGCGATGCCGGGTTCGGTGGCCAGGTGATCATTGATGATGAGGTTCGGCGGAGCAATGCGAACGGAGTCCCCCGGCAAGGCACAGAGGCGCTTGATGTAGTGAGTTCCGTGGCTCTGTTCGGTCATGGCAGCACTGCCGCTTGTGTTGATCCCGCGCGTATCAAAGACAAAAGTTTCGCCGCGACGAGGGCGTCGAAAGTGGTAGGCAACACGGTTCACAAGCACCATGTCGCCGGCATCCACCCGCGCGCGTACGATAGTTTCTCCGGCTTTGTAGGGCACGTAATAGGGACCACGAGGGGTGTCGATGAGCTTCCCCTGAGAACGCAGATATTCGATTACCGTCCCGGAAGCTGCCGGGATGGACACCGGTTCCTGATCTGATCCGACAAAACTGATGATTGTGCGTGTGAAGAGGAGCATGTAGCGTTCGTCACGTATGCTCTTGATCTGCTTGTTGCGGTCAGCAGTGATGTCCACATACGAGCTTCCCAACGTGATAGCATCCCAGATGCGTTTGGCGGGACCGGGAATTTCTTGCACCGGGTGTACCACAATGCCGTTCAGGCTCGGCCACATTGAGTTAGTGGGTATGCGGAAAGGCTGCACAAAGTAGGTGCGAAGTCCAAGAAATACGACCGTGATGACAAAAATAGACTCCACAAATTCAACCCAGGCGCTTCTTCGGTAGCCCGGCAGTTGTCCATAATCTGCTTCCGCCTGCTGCACGTGGCGTTCAGCATCATTTTTACGCCAGAGCAGCAAGGCTTCGCTGATATCCTGTTCGCTGCGCCTCATCTGTTCCATCCGCTCTTCGGGTATTCGCGGGGCGTATTGTCGCATATAGCGCCTTAGTACTGCTCGGGTCTCGTGGGCACGCCTCCGCCACGGCGGGGTAAACCACGCCAAACCGGTATCAAGGAAGGCATTGAAGAGTCGCAGTATCAAACGCATAATCCTGCTGTCATTCTACACGGAAGGGCCGCTTAGGAAAAGCCAAAAAAACGTCTGTATCACGCGAATATCCATTCATCCTCGACCGGGCATTAATCTGTAACACAGTGGCGGGGGGATACAGTTCCCCTTCTGTACTTCTGGCGTGTGCCAGGAAAGCCGTGCTTCGGTGGCTCATCTCGGGGACACTGAGAATAGTTGCATTGTTGGGTCAAGTAGCAAATTTCGGCGACTGTGCGGCGTATCGGGATGGTGAATCAACAGGAAGGAGACAGGGCAGCTTTTTCCAATTCAATACGAGATCATGATCGGGGTGTAGCTGCAAATTCTGAGCAGTTGACGTGTCAGTCGAGCATTTGCTCGGTCAGTGTGCGGAGCTCTTCCATGGAAGAGACACGGGCGAGACTTGGCCGCAGTTTCTTACTGCCAGGTATGCCCTTAGCATAGGCCAAGATGCGTGTACGCATCGCCCTCAGGGTGCAGGCTTCATCGCCGTAAAGCCCTTGCGTAAGGGTGAGTTGGACGTGCTTGAGCATAAAGCGCACCCTGTCTGCGGCGCAGGGCTCGGGCGGGAGTTTGCCGGTAGCGAGCAGTTGCTTGGAGCGACAGAAAAGCCACGGGGAATGCATGGCCGCGCGCCCGATCATGACTCCGGCCACAACGCCGACGTCACGTTCGCGTAATACATCCTGCGGTGTGGTAATATCTCCATTGCCGATAATGGGTATGTTTACGCAGGATGCGCAATGATGAATGGCCTCCCAATCTGCTTTGCCACCGTATTGCTGAGTTCGCGTGCGACCATGGATTGTGATGGCCCTTATTCCGGCATCTTCTAATCGTTGGCATGCTTCCAGCGCGCAGATGTGTTGCGCAGACCAACCAAGCCGGATTTTTGCGCTCACCGGGCAGTCACTTCTAAGCTCCGATACTATCGCGCGTGCGACTTCTTCGAGCAAAGGCAGCTCCCTGAGCAGGGCAGCTCCTCCGTTTCTCCCCACAACCTTGGGAACTGGACAACCGGAGTTAATATCTATAAAGTCTGGATGCACGGCATCCACAATAATACGCGCAGCTTGCGCCATATGTTTTGGGTGTGTCCCAAACAGCTGTACGCCAACCGGACGGTCTCCACCGGGAAGCTGCACATAGCGCTTGGTACGCCCCCAGGCCTGTAGCACACCCTCCGCCGACACAAACTCCGTCTCTGTGACGTCAGCGCCTTGTTCTCGGCAGAGTACACGAAAAACAGCGTCCGTTACTCCGGCCATGGGTGCCAGGTACAGGCTAAAACGGTCGAGCCAAGGTAATGCTTGCATCGTCGGAACTCAATGAAAACACCTTCCACAGTCGTAGGCTGCGGAAGGTGTCCCGTGAAACACTGTTGCAATCAAGCTGCCTTTCAAAAGCAGTTTCTCAGGAAAGTTATGCAGCTTGGGCCGCACGAACCTTTTTGATGATGGACGACACTGTCTCAGACGGCTTGGCGCCCGTCTTGAGCCACTTATCCACCTTCTCCAGATCAAGCTTGTAATTTACTCCCTCCACGAGCGGGTCATAGGTGCCAACCTGCTCAATAAAAGCGCCGTCACGTCGCTTGTGGCTATCCACAACAACGATTTTATAGTACGGGCGGTTTTTAGTGCCCTGACGGTTCAGACGAATAGATACCATAGTAAAGATGGGGTTAGGATTTCCGCGTACCCACATACCTGATGATGTAGCGGCGAGACAGCAACATAGCACGCTCCTCTCCCCTTGTCAAGTATAAAGAAAAAATTATTGCTTTCGCCCCACATCCGTCCCAAGAAAATGTAGATTCATGGGAGGGAAGCATGATGATAGCAGGAGTTGGCGATTTTTGGGCAAA
>CANQAC010000016.1 GCA_947589345.1 uncultured Akkermansia sp. | reverse complement strand
GGGGCTGTGCAAAGAGCGCGGCTACAAGATGGGAGCAGAGCTGGATGAGCTGCTGCCGAAGGAGCGGCGGGTAAGCGCGTCACTGGCGTTGGCCTTACTGATGCACAACGGGAAATCGGAGGCGGCGGCCAACCTGCTGAGCTATGCCATAGTGCCGAGGGTGGGGGTGTGGTGGTGCTACTTATGCTACCGACTGGTGGCAGAGGATATTGAGAAGGATAAGGCGAAGGATGGATTGACCCCCAAAGAAAGATTCAAGAAAGAACAGGAGGAATTGGTAAAAAAACTCACGGACACATCGGATGTAGATGCCATGGTGGAGGCGCGGAAAAAGGAATTGGAGGCACAAGTGAAGGAGCTGGAGGCAGCTGCGCGCGAGCAAAAATATCTCAACCCGGTGGAACGCATCAAGCTCAAGCTGGCGGTTTTGCAACGGGAGTACGCGGAGTTCGAGCAGTCGCTGCCGCCCGGAAGCATGGGAAACCCCGACGGTCCCATGGCCATGGAATCGACCATCAACAGTATTTTGGAACAGGCGAAAGGCAGCATGAATGCGTACCTCGATACGCTGCAGCACGACCGACAGATGGTGGCAAATGCAGTCAAGGACGACGACCCCATCTTTCAGACCATCCGGCAGAAGGTCGGCGCGGTGAAACCGAAGATCGACCAAGTCATGAGCAAGTACTTCCCGCTCAAAATACCCGGATTGCCGGCGAGACCGACGGCTGAGGAAAAGGGAAAAGCGGTGGAAGCCGCGCTGCGCTGGGTACTCGTTCCGAGCGACGACAACGGGAAACTGGCGTGTGAGGCGGCCATAGCGGCGCAGGATGGTCCCGAAGCCATGCTTGCCTACTCTGCCTTCTGGAGCTCCACCAATCTCAAGACGGAAACCGGCATTGCCCCGACAAACATAGGGCTTCCTCCTCTGGGCATCAGCAAAACGCTCATGCAGCTCGCCTTGATGGAAGGGGGAACCATGGACTACGACAAGCGCTACGAAGAGTTCTTGCGCTTGGGCATTGAGTGTGCGGACGGCACCTGCACGTGGGATGAATACGGCAACCCGGTGCGCGTGACCGAGGAGAAGAAAGACACACGGGATGACAGTGTCTTTAAGTCACGTTTCGGTTTCGGCAGAGAGGAACATTCGCAACCATGAGGACGATCGTGCACAGACTGACCTTGCTTGCTCCGGCGGTATGGCTGCTGGCGGGGTGCGCGTGGTTCGGCAGCAAGCCGTTGCCGATCTGTATAACCGACGAACGAAGCAAGCCCGTGCGCGGTGATGTGGTCGATGTGTTCGCCGTGCGCGGTGAAAATGAGCTGCTCCGCCAAACCGTAACCCCGGTGGACGAATACTTCAGCACGCTGGGACGCGCCTCACGTCCTTCCGTGGTCTGGCGCTGCTATCTGGATGACGGCTCCCGGCAAATTCTGTGGGATGACTCGTGGGAGATGCGCACGTGGAGACGCTCCGAGGCTGACAGAGTCATCGCCGTGACGATGCGTCCGCCGCGCACCACGACCGACAGCGCAGACTCTCGTCGCACCACGTTCCCTCTGGCTAAAAAAGACTACCCGCGCGGCACGCAGAGCCTCATCCTGCATGTGACAGATGCCGGCCCGATGGTCGAAGCCTCACGCACCAAACTCATCAAACCGAAGAAAAAATAAAACTATGCCGACCCCCATCATGATCACCACCGGAGTTTCTGCCACGGGCGACATCGTGACAGGTACAGCCGTCAACTTTTTGGTGCACGGGCTCCCGATTGCAACCCTGACCTCTCCTGTTGCCGGCCCCATGTGCGCGGGTGTCCTCTCGGCCTCGACAGCTGTCAACAAACTGGTGCATGGACTGCCTATGGCCAATATCACTTCGGTAGCAACGGGGGCGAACCCCGTTACGGGAGTGCCGGTAACAACAGCGGCTGTTGTCACAACAGGAATCAACTATATTTGCTAAACATGAAGAAGGCTATTCAAAGAGTGGGAGTTGTCATGGGGTTGTTGCTCGCGCTAACCGGGTGCAGCTCAACTGCGCCGAAGAAGTTGGGAATCAACGTAGCGTACGATCCGGTGACCATTGAGAGACTGCGGGTGTTCCCCACCGTGGAGGTGGATATCGTGGAAGCGAATGAAACGATGCTCAAGCAACTGGAGACCACATCGATTGACGATTATTTTGACCCGGACAACATGCTGCGCGATTCTTTGCGGCGGAAAACTTTCTATTTCGGCGAGGAAGATCATGAGGCGAAAAAACTCGAAAAAAGCGACAAGATTTGGGACACTTGGATTGACAAACACGGAGCAAGCCACGTGGTGCTCTTTGCCAATTTGGCGCGCGATGGCGCGAAGGGACCGGATATGCGCCGCCTCACTCTTCCCTTGGCTAAGAATCGCTGGAATTCCGACGAAATTAACGTGAGCATCATCCCGGCCGGTTTGATGCTGCAAACCCCCATGAATCCTGAGGATTAATTATTCACCACATTAAGACCACCATGTACCAGAATTTACCCAGCTTGAGTTGGACGGAAGGGTTGTTTCTGCGTCCGCACCATTTCCAGCAGGCGCAACACCAACATGCTGTAGCCCGGCAGAGCGATCGCACGCTTGCTCTGCCGTACACCTATGGGCTGATTAGCCTGGAGTTGGACAAGACCGCCTTGGAGAACGGCTGCTTCCGTCTCAAGAAGCTCCAGGCTATTTTGCCGGGAGGCGTGGAGGTGGATATGCCGGGGAACAGTCGGGCCGATGACTTGGATCTGACCACGGAAATAAGCCAGAGCTCTCACATCACGATCTACGCCGCGCTCCCCCCCTTGCGCGAAGGCGAGAGAAACGAGGATGAACACGAGACGGAGGGTGTGCGTCGTTATGAGCCCTATTCCCGGGAATGCTATGATGAGAATGCCGGCGGCAATGAACAGCCTGTCATGTTCCGACGCATGCGGGTCCTGCTCTCCAGCAAGAACGAGGAACTTCCCGGCTACGAAAAAATGCCCATACTCCGTTTGGAGTGCCGTCGAACTAGGGACGGTAAACCCATTTTGGCGCCGGATGCTCAGTACGTTCCGCCGGCTCTTTGTCTGTCGGCCGTGCCCATGTTGCACAGCCGGCTGGAGGCTTTATGCACGCATCTCGACCAGGTTGCTCAGAGCATCGTGGCGGCTTTGCGGCAGCGTGAATTGCAGGAGCAGCCCGCCCTTCGTCTTGAGAAGATGACCAAGTGCGCGTTCGTACGGGCAGCTGTTGCGGGACTGCGCGGGATGATGGCGTGCGCGCATGTGACGCCCGTGGCGCTCTACGTCGAGCTGGGGCGCTTGCTGATGCAGCTGTCGGCTTTTTCTCCGCAGGAGGACGTTGCGGCGCCTCCTCCCTACCACCACGATGATTGTTTGCCTCAATTTGAGGAGGTGATAGATGGTATTTACCGGCTGACGCGGACGGAAGCGACGGAGTGGTGTGTGCGCGTGGATCTTACCTATCAGGAAGCTGATGCAGCATGGCATGGCGCCATCCAGCCGGAGTGGCTCAACAGCGTCCGAGCGGCGTACGTGGGTGTGCGGAGCGAAGAATCTCCCCGTCGTGTCGCCGACTTGGTGGAGGCCGGCGATGTCTTTAAGCTCACGGCCGGTTCGCAAGCTACTAAGCGCGTGCGAGGAGTCCACTTGATGGAGGAACGTCTCCCGTCCCCGCTTCTCCCACCCGGTGGAGATCGTCTGTGGTTCCGCACGGACAAGTTGGGGAGCGACTCCACCTGGCAGGATATTTGTGAGGAGAAGCAATGCGCTCTCACGTGGAGCGAAAAAGTGCTGCCTCATACGCAAGCCGAACTTTATCTCATCCTTTCCAAGCCTCAATAACGACAGATGACGCTCTACGAATTGTTTCACCCTTTGGTCACCTACATGGTGGCGAGCCGTTACGAGGCAGCCTCCGGTAAAGGTCCTGAAATGGATGTGCTGCTCGGGCATATCATGCGCGAGCTTTCGGCGATTCGTAAGACGGGCGCGGTCTCAGCCGATGTGGCGGAAGGAATGGAGGATGCGTGCAAGTACACGGCATTCTACATCGACTACATGGTCCACGAGGGAAAGTTCCCCTATGCGCGGGAGTGGCAGGATCTCGGACGCAGCCTCTACAATGAACTGGCCGGGGATGAAAAGTTCTTTGATTACATGAGACAGTGGTTGGCGGAGGATACGCCCCTTGCGCGAGATCATCTGCGGTTGATGCACGCGATGATTGCCAGCGGCTTTTCCGGATCTCTGGAGCGGCGCAGTGTGCAACTCGAGGAACTCTTGCGGAGTGCGGCTGAGAAAATCAACTTGCCCGGTGAAGAACAGGCCAAGCATTCTTTGCTGGATTCTCAGGGGGAAACGTCGGTGATGGGAATGAAACCTCGCAGACCTGTCTTGGTAGCAGGATTGGTAACCTGTGCCTGTGCGGTGGTGCTCGTTGCGTCTGTCCTCTTTTATATCCATGCGTACAGGGGAGCGACCATGGCGCTTTGGCAGGTACTCGATAAAACGGGAGAGCACATAAGGATGGAGGCTGTCCTTCATGCCCAGAACTCTGACAGCATGGTCGCGAAAGGGGTGAATCTGGACAGGAAGCAAACAGAGCCTGCCGCTGCTGCCCCGGCAAAAGAGGCAGAGCCATCTCCTTCGCCCGCGGAGCGCACGGATTCTGCCGATGTCCCTGCGGTGGAAACGTCGGTCGCTCCCGAATCGGACGATGCATCGGAACATACATCGTGCGCGCCTCAGGAAGAACCTCGCCCACTTCCTGAGTTGCCGCAAGAAGACACGGAACAGTTTGGAGAGGAGGGAAAAGAGTGATGAGCATGCCGTTTGAACCCTGTTGTGCCGCAGCCAGCGTCGTACCGCCGGCCCTGAATGATCCATCAGTTGTGTCCGGCTCTCGACTGAATCCGACTCAGGACTCCCTGATGCCGGGATGGCTGAGTGAGATGACGGTGATGGATTGGGTGGTCGTGGCATTGGTGGCGATTGCAGCGCTCATCTTGATCTACGTGCTGGTTCGTGTGCTGCGCAGAAGAGCTCAGTTGCGAAGCATGGTGAACACCATGCGCGAGGATCTGTTGCTGCGCCGGGAACTGGCGGCTATGGCGGCCGGCAAGGATCTGAAGGCGCAGCAGCGCGAGCAATACCTGCGTACGGAAAATATCCGCATGGATTTAGCCGCCGCCAAACATACCATGGAGGAGCGGGGCTTGTCTCCCGCCAATACGGGGTCCTGGCTTTTGCTCGGTGAACCGGGCTCCGGCAAGAGCCGCCTCATGGAGTTCGGCGGTATCCGCTATCCGGCCGGAATCAATGATTTCTCCCTCGCGAGTGAACCTACATCCACCTTCAACATGTGGCTGGCGGATAAGGGGATGGTTTGGGATATCGGCGGACGCCTTTTCCTGAGCCGTTGGGGAGGGCGCCAGGATCACGAGTGGCAGACTTTCCTCGCCGGGTACAAGAAAATTTTTAAAAACAACTTGGTCAGAGGAGTGATCCTGACGATCCCGGCGGATGCAATTCTGCTTGATTCCGCGGAGTTGCGAGATCGCAAGGTATCGCTCATCGCCGAGGAGATGCGAGCTTTCAATCGCACGTGCGGGGTGTATTGCCCGGTATGGGTTGTGATTACGAAGTGCGACCAGTTGGATGGTTTCTCAGAGTTCTTCTCCCTCCTTCACGAAAAGGATGCCGAAAAGCCCCTCGGTTGGCAAAATCCGGGGCCGGATCAACCTTTTGACCCCGCTGTTGCCGACAGAGGATTTGACGAGTTGATGGAACATCTCAAGACGCTTCGCGCCTCTTTGGCTCTCAACGAGAGTGTGTGGGAAAAATGTGCCGCATCCGGCGGACGCCGTGACGATACGGCCATCCCCGTGTACATGCTGCCGGAGGCTTTTGCGCGCATGAAGGAAAACCTGAAACGGTATTTGGCAGGCATTTTCACTCACGTGGAGAACAGGAGGAACGCTCGGGGGCTCTTTCAGTTCATGGGCGTTTGGTTTACGGCAGCCTTGGATAAGCCGGTGACGACCATGGAGCGGGTGATGTTCCACAAGGATGGCAATCGTCTCAGCCCCGTCGTTCTCCCGAACAGCTCCGCAGAGACTCCGGTTGCACCCGTCGAGCAACCCGGGGGTGATGCCGTTGCGGATCTTGTTTCCGTGCGCGAGAAGATACTCTCCCTCGCTTCCCCTCGTCATTATTTCACAGCGCATCTTTTGCAGCACCTCGTGTTGGAAGTCGGCAATCGGAGCGATTACACGTATGCTGCGGCGTGCAGGATGCGCCGTCCTTATTGGATCGGCGCCGCTTCCTTGCTCGCCCTGGCCCTGCCGCTGGCAATATGGGCGGCGGTCCATCGCGAAGAACTCAAGCGCCTCGCTGATCGTCACGTGGAATTTTGGTCGAAGACGCACCAACTGTTCGTGGAGGGCGCCATTAATAATGCCCCCTTGATTGCGGCGGAGAAGGGAAAACAAATTTCGTTCACGGATGTTCCGGTTCCCGGCACGCAGGTTTCCCGACGCGAGTATCTGTACAATCTGGATAACATGGCTACGCTTTCCACGGATCTGCCGGTATTTTGGCGAGCGGCGTCCTGGGTGACAGACGGCGAGGCATCGGGTATCCTGCTGGAAAAGCACAAGAAGTTCATCAATAAAGCCGCCGTGGTTTGCATGCTCGTACAACCTGTTGTTGATTCCGCCAGGGCTGTGTTTACCTATTGGGCGGAACATTACAGCGCAGGACATCGCCCGTGGACTGAGGATGATACAAAATCCCTCGCAACGCTCATGCGCATCACCAACTATGGGATTCACCTGATGGACGGCAAGCGCATGCTGGATGACATCGTGTATGCCGATTTGGTGAACCTGGGAAGCTCCCCCAGTCACGAGGCCGCCATCAAATCCCTCTGGAGCGCCAGCACAGCCGGCAACAAGACCATCATGGAGATGAGCATCCTCAATGGCTATCTCAAGCCGGTGTCCATGGAGGCTGCTCAGGCCATCAGCTCCGGCGCCGCTCTCTACACTGCGGCTCTCGACACCATGGAGATATACCCGCAGTACAATTATCAGGCCATGCGGCGCTTTCTGGAGAGATTGAGTCGTATGCAGAAATTGCAGTCCGATATGAAGCAACGCGAGGAGATGTTCTGCGATGCCGTGCGCAGGGAGGATTCGGAGCGTATGCATGCGTGCCGTGACGAGTGGAAGAGAATCTACGAGGAGGCACTGAAACTCCAGCAAAGTCTCTTGGAGGATGAGCGCTACCTGGGAATCGGTTCGCAAAACTCACTGCGTGAGTGTGTGGAGGATTTGCACGCCCGCATTCATGCCGAGATGGAAAAGGATATCCATCGGTTTGATGATTTGGGAAAATATCTGGGCGATTCAGAAAACGCCAAGTTCCTCCGCAACCAGGTGATCGCCCTTCACAGGGCCATCAGTCACAAAATCCCCCAAATAGCCAAGGAGTGCGATTCTCTGCCCGAGGATGTATGCAATCTGTGGGATCGGCACAAGGAGGACGCCGCCGGACCGCGTCCGTGGCAGCGCTTTATGGCGTATGCCCAATCTCTCTACGACGTCTTGTACTACCCGCTGCCGGCCGGGGAACAGGGGGAGTCCTTCCACCGCCGCATCGCGCGGGTGAAGGAAACCAAGAAGCGCTATGATGAGGCGGTGGCGGCGCTCGCTCAACAAGGCGGCTCTGATTTGGACGCCTCCTGTTGGGAGCAAAACTGGATTATTCTCACCAACCGCGTGATCCTGGATTGGCTCCGCACCGTGCCTCTGAGCAATACCGACATCATCCCTGAGAAGATGCTGGCAAAGATGCCACGCAAGCTTCCCGCCATCCCGTACACGCGTGCCGGCAAATATACGCTCAATCCCTGCTATGAGCCGAACACGGTCAATATGCGCATCACGGACCTCAACGAACTTTCCGCCTTCGTGCACGAACACCTGACCACGAGCAAATCTCGCGATGTTGAGCAGATAACCCACATGGTCGAGCTGTTGGATGATGCGTGTCGCCATTTTCTCCTGGACTATGTGATGTATTGGACGGACGAGATACCTGCCCACTACAAAATCCAGGGCATTCGTAGTTGGGCGCAGTTTGTTGAGAGTGGAGATGTCTTCTTTACGGCTGATGTATCCGGCATGCTTTACGAGGTCAACGAGTTGATGTACAGGGCTCTTTCCATCCCCTGTCTGCAGGATAAAGAGCTGTTCCCGGAGGTGGCTTCCCGGCTTGAAGAAATTAACCGCGCTCAAAAAGGACTCAATTCAGAGGCGAGGCGTAGTTTCTTGCATTCAGCGGATTTCATCAGCCGCTTGGATACGTCCCCTTCCAAGGCCTGGCAGACGCTCGTGAAGATGCCGGTGGACGATCTTTTCAAGCAATTCTGGGGCTCATGGTATGCTGATGAATCGGATGCGACCTTCCTCTGGTGGAATGACTACCTGAGCAACGGAATGCGCCTGCTCAAAAAAGAAGCTGCCGATGAATTGAGCGAGAGTGTGCGTGGGTGTTTGCCGCTTGCATCCATGTTCCCGCTGTGCAACACCCCGCTGCGACGTCCGGAGGAAATCCTCACTTCCTACGACTTGGAGAATCTGCAGGAACGGTTGGAAGGTCTCTCCGGTCTGTCGGATGAAAAACAGGAGGCGGAAATCGCCAAACAGGCAGCTTTGCGCAACATCCCGGAGGAGAGCGCGTCTCTCCGCCTGCCTATGCCCCGGCAGCGCGAGAAGGCTTGGGCCAAGGTATCAGATGTCGTTGAGTTGCTGGCCGATCCCGAGCTGCCGCTCACGGCGGCGATTGTTCTGCCCTCGGCTGATGTGAGATCTGCCTCCGTCAGCGGGGAAGACGGGAAGAGCCGCCTGCTGCCCGTGGGAAGACGCTACCCGTATTTCCGAGTGGCACGGGATGGTGAGGCTCTCTCCTCCCTCGTGAATCTGAATCGTGAAAACAAGGATGATATACCGCTCACGTCCGGTCCGATTCCGGCGGAAGCCGGAAATCTCCAGTTCCAATTTTTCCGCAGAGCAGGGGATTCCTCGCCGGGCTGCACCGTGGACATCTCCGGCGGCTGGAGTGCGATTAATCTTTATCTCCGCTCAGGGGCTGTATTGGGGGATGATAAGAAAACGGCGTACGTGCCGCTTGTTTTCCGCGATAAGGAGGGATACAGCTGTCTGTTCTGGGTGGGCGTGCGCTTCAATCGTGATATGATTCCTCCCGGTGATTGGCTCGGTACGACCGCTTTCGATGAGAGTCCGGCCGCCCAGGGAGATGCGACAGCTTCTGCGGAGAAGGAATTGCGTAAAGTATTCCGCAAGGCTTTCCTCAACGACCGCAGTTTGCCGCGTGCTGTCTCGTCGGTTGATCGTGAGGAGCTGCAGAGCTCCGTCCGGTCCCTGTTGGGTAAGACGTACTCAATCGCTTTTGAGGTGGTGCTTCCCAGTGCGGTGACGGAACCTCAGGAGGAGCGTCTGCGTACCGCTGCCCTCTATCCCTATTTCGCCGTCGGGTCTGCCAACGGCAGTTCGGGCAAGCTGCGTGCCGTCCCCGATGCCACGCAGACCGCGCCATTGTCTGTCCCGGGCAAGGAAAAGCTGCTCCTGCGCCTCTATCGCCATGCGCAGGATGAGTTTTCTGCGATGTATGTCCAGCAGCAGGAGCCTCTCCTGGATTACGTCATCTCCCACGCCACCGAGTACGCGCCCGTTCCCGGTTACCTGACGGTGCCCGTATCCGTTTCGTCCGGTGGGGGCTCGATTGTTTACACGCTTTACCTGCGCCCCGTGATCAAGGTATATGCCGATGATGGTCTGCTGCCGGAAGACGGCTCGAACGGCGTGCAGGTTGACTTTCCCGACGAAGAATTACCTCTTTAACCCCCCCCAAAAAAAATCTCAACCCAAAACTTAGCGCTCGAACGACAATGAACGACCAACAACTTCTCGAATGGACAACGCCGATTGCCGGAACCATGCCGGCCGGTGAAAATCTGGAATACGACCCCCGCATGGCGGAACTGGAGGAAAAGATGGCGGGACAACCCGAGCGGACCATGGGCGATTCCGTGATTCCCGCTGAACCTCCCGATTACAGGAAGATTGAGAAAGCCGCCGCCGAGCTGATGCACGAGAGCCGGGATCTGCGTATCGTTGTCATCTGGACGATATCTCGTTTGGCCAATGCGGGGGTGAACGGCTTGCTGGAGGGGCTGAAGCTCATAGCCGCCCTCAGTGAAACTATGTGGGATGATCTGCTGCCGGTCCCGGACGATGGCGATGTGCAGGAGCGCATCAGCGCACTCACCCGACTGTCGCCGGCTCCGGGAAGTTTTGATGCGGATCGTTCTGTGCCCAAGCTGTTGCTTGAAGTTCCTTTGACCAATTCGCCTCAGTTGGGGGCGTACGGACTGAGAGACGTGAATGAGGCTCCGGAAGGGAGCGACGCTTCGCGCACGATCCATGCGGCGTTGCGCGATACTCCCGAGGAGAAAAAAGCGCTCCTGCTGCACGATCTCGAGGAGAGCCTTGACCTCCTGAAGCAGATCCGTGACGTGTACGCTGCCCATAATCAGGGCACGCCGGACTTTAGCATGCTGAGCGATATGCTCAAGCAAATGCAGATTTTTCTCACCGTGCAGAGCGCTGTCACTGAGGCTCCGCTTCAGGAGGCAGCTCACACAGATTCTGACAGTGCGGACAAAACCACCCAAACGGGTTCATCGGTACAGACTGTCCCCACGCCGCAGAATACTCCGGTGTTTTCCTCGGCCGGGGCGGATGCTCAAGTCGGACGCGCCCGGATGGTGCAGCTCATGCACCAGGTGAGCGATTGGTTCAGGAAAAATGAGCCCTCCAGTCCGGTCCCTTACTTCCTCCAACGAGCCATTCGCTCGGTCGGAGTAAGCTATATTGACCTGGTGGCGGATATTGACCCGAGTTCCATGGAGAGGGTGCTCAATGTGCTCAAGCCCGACGTGAAACGCGAGAAGACGCCCATAAAATCCGAATCAACCCCGGCAAACGCGACGAATCCTTCTCCATCCCCCCAAGCGGAGGATGAGTTCTTCTCCCCCTTCGGAGGGTAAGAACTGAAGATGATCCCGTCACGTACGGAAACGGTTGTACCTGACGTTTCCTACCGAAACTTGCCGATCGTCTATCCCATCGGGCTGCATCGGCGCGCTTCTGTTCGTCCTCTACCCGCTGTGGGTTACTTGGGGAAAGCAGACCTCTGCTGATTGATCTTCCCTGAAATCCGCCTTGCCATTGGACGGTGGTACACCACCTCAATGGATTTGAGAAGAATTTTTTTGCTCTTTTTTAACATTATTATCTTAAAGATAATAAGTTGCGTGTGATTATCTCTTTCCAAAAGAGATTGTCAAACAAAAAAACAACATATTTTGGTATTCAGAAAATAACAAAAAAAGAAGTGCCAATTTTTTGAAATGATGAGGCATGCAAATTGAAAAAAGATAATTGGGCTGACTTTTTACAATGAAGGATAAACAGGGCAGAAGTTTGTATATCGTATTTGGAAAGCGATATACTGGGCTGCGGCATAAGATCACCAAAACTATTTCCGTCCCCATTGAAATGAAGGCAACACTCAAGAATCAGAGTCGTGGTACTTACGTGTGCGTACTTCATACTGGGATTGATGATGTTCAATTCGAACGCATTTTCTTCCGTTCCGTCGAGGGAGCAGAAGGATCGAGAGAACATCGCAAAATGGCGGACGGAATCAGAGAGAGGCAATCTCGATGCACAGACCGTTTCGGAAGCTCCTACTTGACGGGATACGGTGTGGAAAAAGATAAGGAGCTGGGGCTGAAGCTTATTCGGGATGCTGCGCAAAAAGGTGACCCGACAGCCGTGAAAATTCTCACCGGAATCATTGGTCTCCCATAGCGAAGTCAGGATGGCTACGCTCTACGAATTATTATTCTGGAAAAATAATCGATACAAGTCATGGGTAAGTGTTTCGCGCTTTTTGTGTTTTCATTGATAGGGGCCATAACAAATCCTATTTTGATACATATTGTCTGCTGGTTTTCCGGGGTAGATTTTGTTTTGGGCAGAGAACAGCAGGAGATTGCGTATCTTTGGGGCATTTTTTTCCTTGTCTACTCATGGATATATTTGGGATGTGTGGCGAAAATGGGAGCTATCCCATA
The DNA here is from genome assembly GCA_947589345.1 of uncultured Akkermansia sp. GTDB lineage: Bacteria > Verrucomicrobiota > Verrucomicrobiia > Verrucomicrobiales > Akkermansiaceae > Akkermansia. The sequence goes on along the minus strand of CANQAC010000016.1, from coordinate 30,731 downwards.
TTTTATGGCGAGCCTTTCGTTTTTAACAGGAGGATTGACTGGAGGATGTCTTTTTTGTGTCTTTTATGTAATCGGTGGACTCATTTCGGTGGGTATCATTGAAGTGGTACTGACTTTCAAAAGCCTGTACTGGCTTATCACCGGGCACATGGCAATAGGACAAGCGAAAAAAGAAGCGGAAGAGTTAGCGCGGGCGCGGCAAGAGAACGAAAGACGGAGGCAGCAGATGGAGGAAGAGCGCCGACAACGGGAGGAGAATCGGCATCGTCAGGAAGAGGAAGAACGGCGCAGAGAGGACGCGCAACGACGACAAGAGGAGGAAGACCGCCACCGCCGATGGGAGGAGAAGATGGAGAGTCTTATCGCGAATAATAACAACAATACCCCGGGTGAGAAAGGGGAAAAGGGCGATCGAGGAGAAAAAGGTGAGAAGGGCGAGAAAGGGGAAAAAGGAGACAGTGCCGTAGTTCGAAAGAGGAGCGAAGCGCAAAATGAACGGGAGTCTGAGGAAGAATGCTCCGTTGAGGAGCAGGAGTGCAGTCTCGTGCTCATAGGGGAAAGGGGACAGCGGGAGGTGAAGCCGACGGAGTGTCCTTTCCGGATGACTGCCGATGTGTATGCAACCTTGAGTGATGATGTCGGAGGCTCAACTGTTCCGTTTACTCTGACGACGCCTATGGGGAAATGCGGCAGGACATGGTTTCTTCTTCCCTCGCTCGGCGGGGACGTGATGGTTCTGTTGAACGATGAGCCTGTTCATGGGAAGGTGCCGCTCATTTCGGGAGTGTGCATCAGCATTATCGCGAATAATTCATCAACACCTTGCGGTAAACTCTATGTGCGCATGAGGAAAAAGAAGGCGGGTGCGTGCGGTTCGTCTCAGTTGGGAGAAGATTTGTACCGGCAGGCTATGTCGGCCATGAGCCAGTATATATTGAACGGCGGAAAGACGGCCGGACAAATGGCAGGGGAAGAAGTACCGCAGATATTCAATTTGCTCGCTGATGCCGCTACGAAGGGACATTCGGATTCACTTTATCAACTCGGCCTGTGTCGCCTGAAGGGTATGTACGGGTACAGTGTTGATCTGGATGATGCGCGGATTCTCCTGAAGGCAGCAGCTGAGAAAGGGAGCGTCAAAGCCCGCACCGTTTTGGAAACTATGCAACATTAAAGATACTTCGGATTATGTTTATGTTTCGGACAGGAGAAAATGAGTCGGATGAAGCATCAGTATGTTCACCGTGGGACTGGGACACGGAGGTTCCTTCTGAACCTTCACCGGATGAACCCCAAGATGTGGATATTGATAAATATGCGGAGGCAAGTCGTTGGATAAGGGAGCGTGCGGTGTCCATGACTTTAAGTGAGGTCGCAGATCTGGCTCGAGATGAAATTGGAGATTACTTGCCGGAACATCGTGGTGAGGGTACAGAAAAAATTGAGGATGAGGAAGCCCGTGCAGAATATGCATTTTGGAACATCGTGCTTGGCGACTTGTATTCATCCGGCGAGGTAGCGGGTAAGAGTTGGCGTGATGCCATGGGATGCTATCGCTGTGTTGACCCCATATCTTCCCCTCGGGTAGCTAATATGTACATGGAAGGACAGGGTGTACCGCAGGATACGGCATACGCGGATCGTATTTTTGTCGATATCATTAAGCATGAGAAAGATTCGGAAGTATTAGACTGCGGGAAGTTCCGCTTGCAATGCTTCAAGATGCTTGAGGAGAGACACGGCGCCGGAAAGTCGGAGGAGCAATCCGTCGCCGCTCCGGCTGATATGCCCGATGATATCAAGTGGACACTCCGCGCCGCCGAAAACGGAGATGGGTATTGCTGTTACCTTATGGGGGAATACTACCGCGAAGGTAAGGGGGTGCCTCGGGATAAGCATCAGGCGAAGATTTGGTACGCGAAAGCCATGGAGAATGGCGAGACGGAGGCGTTCGGTGCGCTGAATGACTTACGGGAGGAAGATGACGCTTCCGCATGGGAGGATGACGTGCCGGATCCCTTGCCGGATTGGTTCGTGACGTTGGATAAGACGCTCCCGAAGGAATCGGAGCAAACGCGGGAACTGCGCCGGAGGGCGGAAAGCGGCGATGCCGCAGCTGAGTGCGACCTGGCTAATTTTTATTCGACCGGCAATGAGGAAATCGTAAAGAATACCGACTCGGCCATTGTGTGGTGGCAATATGCTGCAGAGCATGGCTCTTTCAAAGCGTGTATACAGCTTGCGCAGGAGTATGGGAGCGAAGGCAAAGAGGAACAGGCGAGCCGTTACTTTGGTGCTGCCGCCAAGGTGCTGCGCAATGCTGCAGCCGGCGGCGATTCGCAAAAAATGTTTGATTTGGGACAGGTCTATGCGCTTGCGGGGAATCACGAGGAAGCTGCAATTTGGTTTCGCCGAGCGGCGGATTGCAATCACTCGGCTGCTCAACTCTGGCTCGCCAAATATTACGAAGAGGGGCTTTCGCTTGCCGCGAATCCGGATAAGGCTCTCAGATGGTACCGAGCCTCTGCTGAGCAAGGGAATGTTGAGGCGCAGAGGAATCTGGCGCGCTGTTTGCTACAGCAAGGCAGGGAAGAAACCCGGCGAGAAGCCTGCACATGGTTGCTCAGAGCAATGTCCGCCGGAAGTTTGGAGGCTTTCTATGATGGCCTCAAAGCCCCTGCAGAGGGCGATGTGCCTTGGCTTCCTTACCTTTGCCGAGCTTTCCGTCAAGACTGATATGCATACTTACCAATAAATCCAATGAACCGTTTTCTGAAATACGGCGTTATTGCCTCGATTCTCACCGGCCTCAATTATTCTCCCTCGTTATTCAGCAATAACGAGAGCTTTTTGCAGGGAAAAGAAACTGTACTCTCGATCATTCGGTGGCTTGTCCAGCTGGCGTATGAAAAAATTATGCTGATCCTCAATAATTTATAAAACCTATTAGTTGCCATGCTTTTTGAAAATTCGCATACTGATCAGCAAATCAGGGATGAGTTGGATAAAATTAATTCATCTCTCAAAGCTGAGGAAGAAAATTTTTCGTATTCTATTGAGGAATTTGATAAAAAAACAGAGCAAACAAGAGAACGAATAAGCGAAGTTGAGTCAGTATACACACGGGTAAAATGGACTTTTATTGTATGCATTATTCTGGCGCTTATTATATGCGTTTGCTCATTCAATTCGAATGTTCAATTATACCATCATGCCATGGGCGGGTGGAGGTTGATATCGGGGGTCTTGGGGGATGTGCTAGTCATTTCGTCGCTTCTCTTTTTTCCTTGGGTTTCTTTGTGTGGGACAAAAGCTGGTGTGGAAGTAGACGGTGGGACAAAAGCCATCTTCCTTTACGGAGTAGCATTGGTTGTTGAAGGTTGCGGTATATATTACGGCGAGGCTGGATTTTGCTGTTGTGCGGCTGTATTATTAAGTGGTGCGGCAGTCGTGATTTTCGTTATCGGTGAAGGTGGGTCCGAGGAGATTGGATGGGGATTCATTTTGGCACTCATTGTGTGTACCGCGCTTGCCTGTTATATCATCGATAATCACCAAGTGACCCCGGTTAAGCTTTGGTTTTACGTGATCACGGCCTTCGGTGCAACGATTTTTGTAGCGTGGCGACTTAAAATAACATATGATGAAGAAGGCGACAGATTGCGGGAGTTGATACGCGAGTACGAAAAAAAGATAAAGGAAAAAAAGGCTTTTGAGGATAGAAAAAAAGGGTACGCGTATGAGTCCATCTTGGCGAAAAAGGCCCGACTTGAGGAGGAACTCCGAGCAAGGGAAGAGCAAATCGCCGAAATGTATGAGGAAGGAAGCGACCCGGAATGGGAGACGCCAGCTTTCCAGCCGGAAGAAGAGTTATCGGATGAGGAAAAATTAAAGAGGGCTATAGATCGATTCAGAATACCATCCCCTCAAGTGGAGGATGAGTTCTTCTCCCCCTTCGGAGGGTAATACGGAACGTCACTCCATGCACAGGGGCTCTGTGCTTGTCGCCCCCTACCGAAACTTGCCGATCGTCTACCCCATCGGGCTGCATCGGCGTGCTTCCGCGCTTCCTCTGCCCGCTGTGTTTTGCTCGGGAAAGGAAGACCTCTGTTGAATGACCCAACACGTGTCCCAATAAAATTTTCTCCGGGCTCATCCAATCCATTCCCCATGCATTTTCTGGACGAGGGAAGTTAAGACGGTAAGAGGACTTAGCGTAACCATAAACCTTTCTCACCACACATCCCTTTCGTTTCCGAAAAATCCGCCCCGCATTTTTTTGTTCTTTTTAATCTTATTGCATTAAATACAATAAGTTACGTGTGATCATCTCTTTTCTAAAACGATATACAAACTTCTGCCCTGTTTATCCTTCATTGTAAGAAGTCAGCTCAGTTATCTTTTTTCAATTTGCATGCCTTAACATTTCAAAAAAATGATGCTTTATTTGTGTTACTTCTTGAATATCAAAATATGTTATTTTTATGTTTGACAATCTCCTTTGAAAAGAGATAATGTCAGGCAGCAGCATGAGATCACCAAAGATATTTCCGTCCCCACTAAAATGAAAGCAAGCCCTGAGAATATGAGAGCGGTGCTACTTGCATGTGCGTACTCCATGCTGGGATTGATGATGTTCAATTCGAACGCACTTTCTTCCGTTCCGTCGGGGGAGTGGAAGGCTCGAGAGAACGTCGCAAAATGGCGGACGGAATCAGAGAGAGGCAATCTCGATGCACAGACCGTTTTCGGGAGCTCCTACCTGATGGGATATGGTGTGGACAAGGATGAAAAGCTGGGACTGAAGCTTATTCGGGATGCTGCGCAAGGCTGCGGAGCAGGGGTATGAAGGCGCGCAGGTCATCCTCAAGAAGGTTGAGAATGGGAAGATCATCCGTCGTGGGGATTCGGGAGAGTGAATGATTATGTCATTGATTAAGAAAGAGACATTGAAATCCGATTTTTCAGAACAGACAATCCAATAAATTCTCAATGAGGGAGGTTAAAAGTACCGGGGCATCAAATCCCTGCGGCTGCTATGACATGCTTGGCAATGTACGTGAGCTCGTGCAGGGTGAGTTCCGCCCGGAGTGCGGCTTCGGGCGCGTAGGCGGTTTGGTGGTGCGCGGCGGGGATTACCTCCGCGATCCCTCCGAGGTTTTCTCCTATACGCGTAAGGAAGTTATGCCGTATATTGATGCAAAGGGTGATGAGGCAGCGGGTGCAAAAAAACAGCCGTTTCGTGATGAGGTGACAGGATTCCGTCTGGTGTTTGGTTCCACCATCGGTTCGGAACGATTGAGCGATCGTGTGCTGCAGGAACAGTGGCAAGCGTACCGTCAGGGGCGCGTCTCGCATTGCCCCGGCGAATTGGTCACCGATTCTCTAACCACAAAACTAGAAGCAGAGAAAGATGATTTGCGAAAGCAGCTTTCCGCGTTGAAAGCGGATTTTGATAAGTTGAACGCTTCCGATAAGGTTGCCGCCGGTGAAAAGGATGAGCTGTTGAAGGCGATGGGCAACCGGATGGCGGAAATGACCGAGCGCATGCAGCAGATGGAAAACCGCGTGCGTAAGTCTCAGGTTGTTCAGGCGCAGGCCTCCCTGCAGATGATTTACTCCGCCAGCGCGGATATGCTGCAAAACCTGTCGCAGCTTCGGTATGAAAAGGATCGACGCAAGGGTCTAGCACTGTCCGGTGCGTCCCGTGATATGCTTGAAGCGGTCGATAGCGGTATCCTTATCCTGCAGGAAAATGTGGATGTCTTTTGGAAACGCTATGCCATGGGGTGCGAGGCGCTCAAAGAGGTGGATGCCGCCATTGTCGGCGAGCAGGAAGCCGATCGACTTCGAGATATTAAAAATAAGGCGGCCGCCGATCAAACGGGCAGTTCGCAGATCCAGGAAAAGGTTTTTGGCATTGCCATGAAACATTACCGAAAATACGTTCAAACCGGTCGCCTCGCTCAGCCCGAGTGCCGTGCATGGTATAGTGAGCTTGATCATCTTTGACTCATTTTTCTCTCTTACTCATTATTAACCCAATCCAAACACCATGAAAACAACACTAAAAAAAATAGTCGGAAGGCTTCTCATAGCCTTTTTGTGCTGGGGGGCTATCTCGCTCTGCCAGCAGTACGCATACGCCGGTGAGACCACGCAGGGAAAAGTCTTGCGTGATGCTACTGTGTGTATTTATCGGGCCTCTGATTTAATAAAATACTTTGACGAAAACGGTCAACCAAAAGAGGAATTCAGGTATAACTTGCCCCCCCGTTACAATGGAACCATCATTGGAAAACAAGATAATGGGGAAGGTGTGGTGCTGACATGTGCAGCAACGAGATTGCTAAAGGATATAGAACCTAAAGATTTAATGAAAAAAGCATGGTGGATCGTCCTTCAGCCCGTACATGATGATCAGGGGAAAACTGTAAAAATGGTATATGCTATGGGCGCAACTTGTCGCGATATTTCGGGTGATGATGGTTCACTTGTCATGACGATCCCTTCCGATGAAGGCAAAAATGAAAAGGGAAATAAGTGTCCGCATTTGCCAAAGGAATTCCCTAATCTCCAAGAGAGTGATTTAGAAACAACAGATGGAGATGACTGTTTCTGTTTGACGTATTCAGGAAGAACCGAGGAAATGGAGACAGACACGGTAGAGGAAGTGCAAAAATTCCTCGGTTGGTTGAGGAAATCAATTGTTAAAGACGATGGGTCTGTAGAATCAAATCAAGTCCGTTATAGTGATGATAACCAGACAGGTCACCTTCTCGCCTATATGCACGCTACTCGATCATTTCTTAAGGTTGGGAGGGTCGATAAAATATATGCTAAATCAGCCAGAATTACCTTGACAGGAGCGAATGTTGGTACAAATTTGGGCGCAATAGTATATTCTGAGAAAATAAACAATCCTGTCGCCCTTTCGACTTTCTCGTTTGATGCTGAACTGTCTGCACCCAAAATAACGTCAATCTTGGTGGATTTAAAAAACAAAAATATTCTTCCCAAGGGAGAAAGTACACGCATAAGCGGAGCCGGTAAGAAAACAGACGAACCTAAGAAAACAGACACTCCTTCTTTTAATTTTGGTAAGGATACCATTATTTACGGTGCAATCGGATTACTTGGAGTAGTACTTACTATTGTGTTGGACTTGCTTTTCCGTTCCAAATTTACTGCGGGGAGAGGGAACTTCCTATGAGTATGATGCACCTATGGTGGTGATGCCACGGGGAGAGGGTGGAGCTGATAAATCTACACCGGTGATGCGTCTTGTGGGAGAAGACGGTACTTCTTATGGAGTGACTTATGACGAGTTGAAGAGAGGTGTGTCTCTTGGTCGCGGCAGCGTCGCGGACAAGGTATTCTCCAATGAGACTGTGTCACGCAAGCATGTGATAATTTTCCGCAGGCACGGGCGTGCTTTTGTGGAAGATTGTGGCTCGTCTGGCGGTACAATCCTCAATGGGGTGAAGCTTGAGCCGAATAAGCCGGTACTCATTACGAGGAAAACGTCGGACCTCAAGTTGGCGAACTACACTGTGCGGGTGAGCATCGTGATGGATCAAAATTAACCGATGACTTACAAGCCATGCCGCCGGTTCATGGGAGCCGGCGGCGTGGCAAAACCTTCTCGAAGAGTAAAAGAACTAATTTGATTGTATGGATATGCCTCCTAAGCTGAATCCATGGCAGTGTTTCACGAGTGCGTTTGGGAAAAGGACGCGCTGGACGGGACGGGTGGATCGCCGCCGATACAACTGGTTTCTGCTTTTTTTGTTTATTTGTCTCATTGCTTGTTCGTGGCTATTCGGTGCATTGTTCCTGCTTGTTCATTGCTCTAATCTTTCATATGCAACACAAGAGGGTTGCGATATAACGCTCGGCTTCATGGCATCAAGTGTCGGCTTGGTATTTTTATACTACTTATTCAAGATGGCGGAAGCCAAGGCTCATGACAGGGGGTGGTCAGGAAAGTCAGGAAGCTTCCTTGGTTGCACCATTACGGTGACAATTATTGAGGTAATCAAGGGGAAAGATATTCTTCTACCACTGGCACTATGCGGCATTTTCCTCATTTTTTATTTTGCCTTCCGCTCAGTCTCAGCGTCATTTGAATCAATGGGGAAAGCGTGACCTTTCCTGCATGATTTGTAACTTTAAATAAACCATCATGAACCACTACATCATACCACTGGCAGTTGTCGCGTCGTTGGGCTTAATCAGCTGCTACTTCAATTCTGCCGGGCATTTATTTGGCAAGGCGGAGTACAAAAGCGCAGGCAAAGTCAGAGGATGCTAAGCCGGGGCAATACGTTTACACCGATGGCAGCAAGTATTACGTGGAGCTGCCGCGTTACCGAGTGGGCAAGCCTATCAAAACCCAATACACTGTCGGCGAAAAAGATAAGCGAACGGTGGAGGTGCGCGCGACGGGTGGCAAAGATGTGTTTGAGATACCGTCGGATTTTGCCATGTATCTCACCGGTCAGAAGAAGTCTCCCTCCACCCCATCCTCGATGGCAAAGGTGGACAAGAGCATCATCACCAAGACCGCCACTACGAAGCTCCCGATTGTATTCCCGGGAGGCGCTTCATCCCTGGATTACAAGTACAGCTCCGGGGCGGCAGCCTGGTGGTACACAGTCGGCATCTTTGATTAGCTCTGCGTGGATCTCCCCATCACTTGTGTGGAGAACTCTCTGATGACAGTGGGTGTTGTCGGTATAGGTTTGCTTTCAGGTTCATCAAGCTCTTCCTCGTCTTCCTCCTCTTCGTCTTCTACAGGTTCCATCTGATTCGACACCTAACCCCGCCGCTTACCTGACGGAGATTAGGGTACGCGCAAATCTGCTGGATATATAACGGTAGATGAGTCCACCTATGCTCGGCGTTGCATAAGGCAGATGCACTCCGCAGCGCAATCGAAGATGGACGATGAGGATCAACTCTACAGCAAGGCACAAAACAGCAATTATGCCTTGATGAGTCCGGTGGAGAGATCCCCAGTAGGAAGCCCATCGGCACAAATGCAGAAAGCCCGATCGATGGAGTCCGAGGCGCAGAGCATTGAGGATAAGGCTGATTCGTGGGAAGACTGGTTGGACTCTATGGGCGTCGACGGGAGGATTCGCTAGAACCGGCAGCGGTGTATTATGACGATGATTCTGATAACAACAACTAATACCATGAATAACAAGAATAAACATGAGAGAAGGACGCTTCTTATGCGTCTGATAGCTGCGAGTACGGGCATAAGTCTGGCGCTGGGGGCTTGCATGAGTCCTGATGAATGGCTCAGAGAATATCAAGGAATGCGGCTTGAGAGGGATACGCACCTGCTGGAGATGGAAGCGAATGGAGGTGATAGCGAGTCACAGATAGCCTTAGGGGATATATACCTGGAGACTGCTACGGATAAGCAGGATGCGGTGGAACTGTATCGCCGGGCTGCTGAAGAAGGCAATGCGGCAGGATATAATAAAGCTGGGGCTTTGCTACGAGGAAGGTATAGGCGTAGAGAAAAGTGAGGTTGTAGCAGTAAAGCTCTTTAGAAAAGCCGCAGAGAAAGGAGATGGAGAAGGAACACTCAATTTGAGCCTGTGTTGAGCGGCAACAGGCTCACCGTGACTGTCGTGGAAAAAGGGCGTACGGTGGTCTACATCTACGAGGTTCCCAATTTACGATTGATTCAAACGATCCACCCCTGATAGCACGCCCTGCTGGTGAGGCTGAGGGGGAACCCATTTTCTTCGTAATAAGTTTGCGAAGCGCCTTGGCGAGGAAACTTACTGCTTGTTCAATGGACAGTTCGCCGCCGAGAGCCTCCGTGAAAGCGTGAGGATGCTCCTTCTTCGGGCGCAAAATTGAGAGATTTTACAGCTCCACGGTGAAAGGAGGAGCGTTTTTCCAGGATGATTGCTGTGTCACAGCAAGCTCTTATCACGCCGGGCGCGTAACCCGACGTACATCGGCAAGCCAAAGACAAGAATGAGGAGCAGGGGAGTGAAGACGTACAGAAAGAGGCGCAGGTAGAGCCTGCAGGTGGAGTCTCCACGGTCGGCGCCAACGCGCCACCACTGGTAGCAGCGCGTGGGGTCCCAAGTCACGCAACTGCCGGGGATGAGGTGCAACAGGCCGCGCCGCGCCATGGCTTGCGGCATGCCGCGGTCGGAAGCCGTCACGTACCATGAGTCGGCAATGTCCTGCTCCCCGACTTCCTCATAGTAAAGCGCAAGATGCATGGCCGCCCGGGCCGTGGAGGCATTTTCGAGCATGAAGAGGCCGCGCTCGACATCTTGAGACACGCCTGATTCACCGCGCAGCATGCGTGCCCCCAGTCGTTCCATGGCTTCCTTCTGCTTCATGCTGGCAGCCTGGCGGAGCAGGGGCAGAGCCTCCTCCTTTTTGCCCGCCTGCTCCAGGCGATCGGATTTCAGGTAAATGGCATCGGGAATATTTCCCGCTACCGCGCGATCCAGATAGGCTTCGCCGATGGAGGTGTTCTGAGGCACGTCGCGTCCGTACAGATAGGCGCATGCCACCACATACGCCATGAGCGCGTCCTGACGCTCATCGGCCAGGAGGCGGGCATAGGAGATGGCTTTGGCGGGATCACGCGGGGCGCCAATGCCTTTGTAGAAAGTTTTGAAGAGTTGCGCCTGCGCCCAAGCGGAGCCGAGGTTCGCCGCCTGCTGCAGGTGGGCGATACCTTGCTCGGCGTTTTTCGCCGTGCCGATGCCGCTTTGCTCCATGAAGCCGATCCAGTAGAGGGCTTGAGCGTCCTTGCCGCTCTCAGCGCGCTTGGCGTAGATCTCGTAAGCGCGGGCATAGGATTGCTGCGCCTGCGCCGCGTTGCCGGCGCGGGAAAACAGCTCGCCTAGCATGTAGAGACCGGTGGGGTCGCCGGCTTCCCCCGCGCGCGAAAACCACTCGGTTGCTTTTGGCATGTCCTGAGGGGTATAATCTCCGCCGCGCAGGAAGCGGGAGCCGAGTTGCAGCATGGCTTTCACATCGCCCGAAGCGGCTTTTTTCTCGAGCAGCTCATTGTACTGCCTGGACCATGCCTGAGCCTGCTCAGCATGCCCGGCCAAGCCGTACCGCATATAGATTTGTTGGACCGCATGCAGGTCTCCGGTCTCGGCCTGTTTTTTGAGGGGAGCCAACCGCGCCTCGAGCTGCTGATCCGAACTGCTCAATGCCGCAGTGTCCTCGGCCTCTGCGTGCGGAGATGTGAGCAGACAGAGCAGGACGAGGCATGTGAGGAGACGAGGCATGGCAGCTGGTTCTCAGTGAAACTTGCCGCGATGCGGGGAGTCGCCGTGCCGGTCGTATCGCGCAGACTTGTTGAACCCTCGTCCCGAGCTGTAACGCGGTCGATCACCCTGTCTGCGCTTTTCATACTTTTGGGGCGATCGGGATGAGTTGTACTCTCCCTCGGAGTATTCATGGCGAGATCGGCGACTGTCATGCGGACGGTAGGAGGGGCGGGAACCGTGACGATCCGCTTTGTTGGCGCCGAAACGCGCGGAGTCGGGACGTCTTGAGCGGTACGGTGCGCCGCTCCTGTCACCGAAGGAACGAGATCGGGGACGCTGTATTCCTCTCCCGTGAGCATTGGGGCGAGGGCGGTTGCCGAAGCGTGAGGGACGCAACGCGATATCGTCCTCGTCATCATGGCCGGTGAAAGCCGCAATGGCAGCTTCATCCTCCGATTCAAAGTCATCCGGGTTGAATTGGTAATCAGCTTCTTCTTTGAGGGCGTCCCGCGCGGTTTGAACATCCAACTGTGTGCTGAGTTGGTCTGCGTTGAGTTTACCGGAGGCGGGGAAGGCCATGGAGGCGTTGATGAGTCCTTTGCGACGCTTGGGATTGGTGAGGACCATCTTCTCCTGTTCCTCGGTGAGGACGATGAGGTGGCCGGGTTGGAGATCTCCTCCCCAGAGAGAGCCGATACGCACCCGCACGAGCTTGCGAACGTGCAGCCCCACACACGCGAACATCTGGCGGATCTGGCGCTTCATTCCCTGCTCAAGCACTACACACGCCCGCCGCGAAGAGAGCCGACCCACGTACTTAGCTTTGGCATGTCCCTCCGGGATCCGTACGCCTTTCAGGAGCTGGACCAATGACTCGTTGTCGTACGATTGGTTGAGTGTCACCCAGTATTCCTTTTCAATGCCCGACCGGGGCTGCGTGACATGTTCGTTGAATTCTCCTTTGCTGGTCAGCAAGAGCAATCCTTCGCTATTTTCATCCAAGCGTCCCACGTAGTTTGTGTGTCGGTATTTTGGAGGTATCAGGTCATACACCGTTCCCTCCGCTCCCTGTGGTACGCGGCTGCAAACGAATCCTCGCGGTTTATTGAGAAGCAGGGTAACCTGCGCTTTCGGCCGTGCTAATTTTCCGTTTACTTTAACAAAATCGCCGGGCGCTACCCGGGCGCCGGCTTCTGCGCGTTGACCATTGATTTCCACGACGCCGTCAGCTATAAGCTTATCAGCCTTTCGACGTGACTCGTAGCCGCAGAATACAAGGTATTTGTTGATGCGTGTCCCCTCCTGTTCGGCGGGAGTAGTGCTGCTTTCACTCATGATGCTCTTATTCTTTAGAAAAAAAGCCCCGCAGCTGCAAAGGCGGGTGCGGGGCCGGTAAGATTACGTGCTGCCGGCGCCGGTGTCTCGTTCTGCTCCCGGTGCGGCATGCTTGCCAATCAGGCTTCGAACTTCGTCTTGGGAAGACCGATGGGGCTTTGTCCCTTCTTCCACTGTCCACGCTCCTTGAGGAGCTTGACGCGCTCAAAGCGCTTGAGAACGGAACGCTTTCCGCCAACGGATCCGGAGGCCTTCAGTGTAGAATGTTTAGACATGGTGCGTATTCAGTGTAAGGTGTTTTCTATCTTCCGTCGTGGACGGTGCGGTTGCGCCTTATACACCTTTCGCTTAGAAAAGGCAAGCCGAATTTTCGACTTTTATGAAATCTTTTCGAGCGTCTCTCACTCCTTGAGTGCCTTTACGGCCGCATTGACAGCGTTTGCCTTATCCTGCAGAGCTTTGGTGTCGGTCGCTTTTTTTGCGTCAACGGCATCTTTGGCTGCGTTCAGTTTGTCCTGCAAAGCTTTAGTATCAGCAGACTTCTTGGCGTCAATGGCGTTTTTGGCCGCGTCCAGCTTGTCCTGCAGGGCTTTGGTGTCAGCCGCCTTCTTCGCTTCAGCGGCTTTTTTGGCCGAGTTTACGGCATCAGCTGCTGCATCCTTTTTTGTCTGGAGAGCCTTCTGGAGGGCTGCGTCATTTTTCTCGACTTTATTGATGGTATCCTTGGCAGCATTGAGTCCGGGCAGAGCCTGCGCCGGGGTCTGAATGGCGAGCAGTGAGGCGCTTGCCAGCGCGAGCGTGATGATAGTTTTCATGATAGTTGATTGTTTTGTGGTTGATGAACCGCGAACTGCTTTTTGAGACAGAGGCACGGAAGAACTTACGGAGTTGCGGACTTCCGCTTGCGCTTCTTGGAAGAAGCGGCGCGCTTGGAGGGTGCGCGCACCTCGGTGCGACGCGAAGAGGAAGCCTTGCGTTTGCGCTTGCGGGCGGGAACCGCCGCCGGAGCCTCGTTTCCCGGTGATTTGTCCACCGGGTCGGGAGCATGACTTTGAGCGGGGGCGCGCCTTTTGCTGCCACGGCGTAGCATACAGCAAGCGACCAGCGTCATGATAACACCGCAGACCAGCAAAAGCAAGTCGCCAATCCATAAAAATTTCGGGTCATCGATGTGACGCAGATGAGGGCGCTGCGGGTGAAGCAGCAGGGTTACCTGTTGCCCGACGGAGAAATCGCGGTTGTCGAGGTCGGGGATGGACGTGTCGGTGATGGGTCTGCCGAAGAGGTGGTAGAGAAGATGGGGATGATACGCGGTATTGCCTCCCCATGGCATATTGCCGTTTTCAAGCATTTCGAGCGTGCTTTCAAAGGGCCGTTCACTCACATCCACGACGAGGGCGGGCACTTTTTGCGCATGGTAAACAAAGAGGGCTGTGTTTCCCATGTGCCAGAGCGAGCTGCAGATGGCACAGGCGCCGCCGAATATGAAAACCATCGTGGTAAGTATGCGCATCATAGGAAGAGAGGAGTGGTTCAGTAGATGGCTACACGTCGTTCGTAGGCTTCAACGCTCCCGCGCTCGACGCATTGCTCAGCCCAGTGGAGCATGGGGAGTACATCCGGCATGTTCCGGGCAGAGATCAGCGGGTCTGCCCGGTGAATAGGGGAGCAATACGTACACTGTGTCAGTTGAGAGATGAGTTCCTGAGTTTGAGAGGCTTCCATGCGGAGGAGTTCATCGGCGTGCGGTAAGCGGGATGTCGAATTGTTCGTGCCGATAAGCCGTACCCCCACACCGTACGCCGAACCGAGAGCGGCAGCGTACCGGGCGGCCGTAGCGCTGCTTCCGACCAGCAACAGTTCCATTTCCTGCGCCCATTCCCCGCCGGATAGTGCGCGGAAAAAGTCGCGCCGCAATCCTTCTTCGTCATCATTTAAACTCACGCAAACCGCCCGATAGGACGCGCGCCTGCCAGGGCGATTCTCCATACGGTAGGTTCCGTCTTCCATCCAGCGACCAGCAGGCCATTGCACTGCCACCAGGTCCGGGTGGCACCAGCTTTCTTCAGTTACCGGGTAGGCAAACACACTGGAGCCCGCCGTATCATAGAGTCGCACAGCCAGTGCAATGGCGCGGTGCAGGGGCGTCTCCGCCTGGCTGTCACGTCCGGTCATGACATCTTGAAGGCCGGGCAGAGGGTCTCCATCCCGGCGCAGGTAGTATCCCTGGCCTCCGGGAATACGCGCCAGACAGGTATCCTCTTCCAGCGCCAACAGTGAAAACTGCGTGCGCAAGGTGCCATCTGAATAACTTTCGCCGAGGGCTCCTCGCACGCGGCTGATGAGCTCTGTCCCCTTGACAGCATCCTCAGGCCGTCGCGGGAGCAGCTTGGGCAGGATATCTTTGAGTTTATCGTGCAGATTCATCGTGATCCTATGGTGTGTGGCCGCGTGTGGCATGGCCGGCAAGTAGAGGATTGGGATCCACCGGAGTCGTCAGCTCGCTGTAGTCACGAACTCGGGCATGGAGGAGTCCGGCGTATGCGATCATGGCGGCGTTATCTGTCGTGAGTTCGTTTGGTGGCAGGATGAGTTCTACTCCCCGCTTTGCACACATATCCGCAAGGGCTTGCCGCAGAGCTGAATTGCATGAAACTCCCCCGGATACGGCCAACTTGCTGGCTTTCGTGTGTTCCAGCGCACGCGAGGACTTGAATACAAGGACATCATTGATAGCGGCCCGCACTCCCGCGCAGAGGTCGCACAGCGTTTGCTTTTTCAGTTCGTGCGGATTGCCGGTGGGTGTGAGTTTCGGCAGTAAGTAAAGCACGGCGGTTTTCAGACCGGAGAAGGAAAAGTTGAAGTTGTGCTCGTGCATCATCGGGCGAGGCAGCTTGAAGCGCTCGGCATCGCCCAGCTCCGCCAGTTTGTCAATTTCAGGGCCGCCCGGGTAGGGTAGGTCCAGCATTTTTGCGACTTTGTCGTAGGCTTCACCGGCCGCATCATCCCGGGAGCGTCCCAGTAATTCATACTGCCCCAATCCATGCACGTGTACCAGCAAACTGTGCCCGCCGGAAACGATCAGTCCGAGGTGCGGTTCCGGGGCAGGAGCGCCGGAGGCTGCTCTGGATTCTTCCCGCTGCAAGAAAGGCGAAAGGAGGTGCCCTTCCAAGTGATTAACGGAGACAAAGGGCTTTTTTGTCGCAAGTGCAAGGGCTTTGGCAGCGGTATGTCCGACCAGGAGAGCTGCTACCAAGCCGGGACCGCCGGTCGCCGCAAAGACATCTATTTGCTCAATGGCACAGTCGGCCTGTCGCAGAGCCTCCCGTATCAGCTGGGGCAACCGTCCGCTGTGGTTGCGGGAGGCAAGTTCCGGAATGACCCCGCCGTATTGGCGGTGCAGGGGAATCTGTGTGGAGATCACGGAACAGAGCAAGCGGGCAGCTCCGGAGGGATTTTCCTCCAGCAGCGCCACAGCTGTTTCATCACAGCTTGACTCGATGCCCATGACACGCATGATCAGCTTGCTTTTTTTGTGCGGCGAAGTATGGGTTCACCCTGGCCGATGACGGAGGCCTCGGTCAGGGTGACCTCCGTGATTCGCTTGTCGCTGGGAGCCTGATACATGATATCGAGCATGAGTCGCTCAAAGATGCTGCGCAAGGCTCGTGCTCCCGTGCCGCGTTCAATGGCCTGTTTCGCCATGGCGCGCAAGGCAGCTTCCTCAATGACCAGTTTCACTCCGCTCATCGACAGCAGTTTGCCGTACTGCTTTACCAATGCATTTTTCGGCTCGGAGAGAAGTGCGACAAGTTGATCTTCAGTGAGGGTGGTGAGCGGTGCAAAGATGGGCAGGCGTCCGACAAGCTCGGGGATCATGCCGAAGAGGAAAAAGTCCTCCGGCAATGCCTTGGAGAGGACTTCCTCCTCCGTGTATTCCTTGGTGTCGCGATCTTCTTCAATGGAAGCAAAACCGAGTGTGGAGGCGCCTAAACGTTTGCGAATAATCTCCTCCAGACCGACAAAGGCGCCGCCGCAGATAAAGAGGATATTCTCAGTATTGACACGGATGTAGTTTTCATTCGGGTGCTTGCGACCGCCTTTGGGCGGAATGTTACACTCCGTCCCCTCTATGATCTTGAGCAGAGCTTGCTGCACGCCTTCTCCGCTCACGTCGCGTGTGATGCTCACATTTTGTGTTTTGCGACCGATTTTGTCGATCTCATCGATGTAGACGATCCCGCGCTCGGCCTTGGCAACATTCATATCGGCAGCTTGCAGCAGACGCAGGATGATATTTTCAACGTCTTCCCCAACGTAGCCGGCTTCCGTCAGAGTGGTGGCGTCCACGATACAAAACGGCACATCCAGTATCCGCGCCAAGGTCCGTGCCAGGAGGGTTTTTCCGGATCCCGTAGACCCGGCCATCAGGATGTTGCTCTTCTCAATTTCAGTGCCGTCGTCAGATTGCTTCTGGCGAAGACGGAGATAGTGGTTGTAAACCGCTACACAGAGCGTTTTCTTGGCGTATTCCTGACCGATGACATAAGCATCCAGCATTTTGTGCAGCTGCTCCGGGGTGGGAAGCTCATCTTGCTCGCGAGTGAGTATTTCCATGGGAGTGCTGTCTTCCTCATGCTGCGGAAGCAACTCCGGATGTGTCTCGCTAATTAACCGCAATACCCGACGGGCTGCTATATCGCCCTTGGGAATGGCGGAGAACATGAGCCGATTGAGGCTCTCAAGGCAGGGGAAGCACACGTAGAGGTTTTCCGGCAGAGGAAGCATGGGTCGGACATCCTCCTCCTCACCGCCGCAGAAGATGCAGCGTTTAGCAGTTCGTTGAGCCATTTTTTTACTTGCTCTCAGGTTTATGGGTAAGGATACGGTCCACGAGGCCGTACGCGAGGGATTCTTCGGCAGTCATATAATTGTCGCGGTCCTGATCTTTGCGCACGGTTTTCACATCTTTTCCCGTGTGGTGGGCAAGGATTCCGGTAAGTCGTTTATCCAAGCTGAGCATAAAGTTGATGGTGCGTTCCACGTCTGACGCTGTTCCTTGAGCGCCCCCGCGCACCTGGTGGATCATCACATGTGAATTGGGAAGGCAAAAGCGCTTTCCTTTTGTTCCGGCGGCGAGCAGGACGGATGCCATTGAGGCGGCAATGCCTATGCAGTATGTATTGATATCGCAGGAGACGAATTGCATGGTATCGTAGATGGCCAGTCCTGCCGTTACTGAGCCTCCCGGCGAATTGATGTAGAGATGTATATCCTTTTTCGGCTCCGTCATCTGAAGGAAAAGAAGCTGCGCGATCACAGAGTTGGCCACCGTGTCATCTATCTCTGTGCCGAGGAAAATCACCCGGTCAATCAGGAGACGCGAGTAGATATCATACGCTCTCTCTCCTTGGCTCGTCTTTTCGATAACCGTCGGTATGTAGTAATTATTGCTCGGTGTTTCCATAGTTCACGTACTCTACCATATCCTGACCCCGCTGAAAAGAGGTAAGCGAGACATGCAGTCTCGTATGCCACAAAAAAAGGAGCCGGAAATGTCCGACTCCCCTGATGAAACAAAGCGTTTTTAGTTGCTTATTTGCCGAAGTAGCGCTTCAGCAACCCATCAAAGCCTTTGCCGTGGCGGGCTTCATCCTTGCACATCTCGTGGACGGTGTCATGGATAGCGTCGTACCCCAGCTCTTTGGCACGCTTTGCAATAGCCAGCTTGCCCGCGCACGCGCCAAACTCGGCCTCGGCACGCAGCTCCAAGTTTTTCTTGGTATCAGGGTGTACGACCTCACCGAGCAGTTCTGCGAACTTGGCGGCGTGCTCAGCCTCTTCAAAGGCATAGCGTTTGAAGGCATCCGCGACTTCCGGATAGCCGTCACGTTCGGCTTGTCTGCTCATGGCCAAGTACATACCAACTTCGCAGCACTCACCATTGAAATGGTCGCGCAGGCCTTGTACGACTTCGGCGTCCAGCCCTTTGGCCACACCAATGCGGTGTTCATCGGCGTAAACTTTTTCCTTGCCCTCTTCAATAAGCTCGAACTTATCGTCTCCCTTCACGTGGCAAACGGGGCAGGACTCGGGAATGCCATCGCTTTCAATGATGGCGCCACATACTTTGCATCTGTATTTCATGGTTTTATCGTGTGTAATGTGTGTTTGCGATCAACCCGCATAATCCGGGCGTCGCGTTTCCTGCATTCTAGCTGTTTGTCGCTGTCTTGTCAATACGGAAAGTCTGGCTCATTAATCATCAATGCTGCGCAACACTTTGGCCGGGACGCCGCCGACAATAGCACGCGACGGAACATCTTTGGTTACCACGGCGCCGGCCGCGACAACAGCGTAATCGCCGATGCTGACTCCGGCCAAAATGGTGGCCCGTGCGCCCACCCACACCCCGCGTCCGATATGGATGGGTGCATGGGAGAGATTTTGGCGTTGCTCCGGGGCGAAGTGATGGTTGAGTGTAGCAAGGATGACGCTGTGACCGATGAGGCAATCGTCACCGATGTAGACGCCTCCTTGATCCTGAAATTGACAGCACGAGTTAATGAACACGCGCTTCCCTACGTGAATGTTGCGCCCGAAATCGGTGTAGAAGGGGGGAAACAGGGTGAAAGTGTCGTCCGGTTCCTGATCCGTGAGACGAGCAAAGATGCTTTGAATTTCGCTCGGGGTGTGGTAGGAATGATTCAACTCGCATTGTATGCGTCTCACCGCATCGCTCTGCTCACGCATGAATGTGATCATCTCTTCGCCTTCCAGCGGTTCTCCCGCCGCTATTTTCTGTCGAAATGTCTCAAGCGTTATCATGTCTTTCAAACAAAATGTCTCAGCTTTCGCAGTTGTGCGGGGTGCGGGGGTAGGGCAGCACATCGCGTATATTTTGCACCCCGGTCACAAACATCATGAGGCGTTCAAACCCCACGCCGAAACCGGCGTGCGGGACTGTTCCAAAACGGCGTAAATCCATGTAGTGTGCGTAGTCCTGCTCCTTCATGCCTGCTCGTCGTATGTTATCCTGCAGCACATCAAGGCGTTCTTCGCGTTGGCTGCCGCCCATCAGTTCCCCGACACCGGGTACCAGCACATCCATGGCTGCAACGGTGCTATTATCTTCATTTCGTCGCATATAAAAAGGCTTAATTTCCGCCGGGTAATCGTAAACAATGACCGGAGAGTGGAAATGTTTCTCTGTGAGGAAGCGTTCATGCTCGGTTTGCATATCCATGCCCCAGTGCGGAGGGTAGTCAAAGTGCTGCCCGCTTTCTTTCATGAGTTCCACGGCTTCGGTGTACGAGCAGCGCACAAAAGGGCAATCTCGCACGGCTTCCAGGCGTGTACGCAGGTCGGGCTCAACAAAACGACAAAAAAAGTCAAGGTCACCGCCTGTGTCGCTCAGAACATCGGACACCACATATTTCAAAAAGGACTCGGCAATTTCCATGTCGCCGGCAAGATCGCAGAAGGCCATCTCGGGTTCAATCATCCAAAACTCGGCGGCATGGCGTGGGGTATTGCTGTTTTCAGCGCGGAAGGTGGGACCGAAAGTGTAGATGCGGCTCATAGCGCAGGCAAAGGCTTCGCCCTCCAACTGACCGGAAACGGTGAGTGAGGCGGGTTTGCCAAAAAAGTCCTTATTGTAATCCTTGTTTGTCGCCAGCGGATCAAGCGTCGTTACGCGGAACATTTCACCCGCGCCCTCGCAGTCTGATGCTGTGATGATGGGCGTATGCACCCACACAAAGTCACGCCCCAGGAAAAAACGGTGCACGGCTGCTGCCACGCGTGAACGCGTGCGAAAAATAGCCCCGTACAAATTGGTGCGCGGTCGCAGGTGTGCTACCGTACGCAGAAATTCCGGACTATGGTGTTTTTTCTGCAGCGGGTAATCTCTGTCCGCAGCGCCGATGAGCTGCACACGTTTGGCGCGCATTTCCCATTTCTGTCTGCCGGGAGATTCCACCAATTCGCCTTCCACATGTACGCTCGCTCCCGTATTCATGAGGGGTAAATCTTCCGCTCCCGGCACTCCCGAGTCCACCACCACCTGCAATGACGGTTGGCAGCTGCCGTCGTTGACCTCGAGAAAGGAGAATTGCCGAGCGTCCCTGCGGGTGCGTACCCAGCCTTCTACGCAAATGGACTCCGCCGCATCCTCTCGCGCCAGCACATGCTTCACAAGTGTCCGTTCCATGCAGCGTACTATACCACTCCTCGCCCGGAATGACAAGCCGCGCTGCACGTATCGGACAGACTTTTGAAGGTGTAAACAGAGGGCCTACTTGATGAGGTCGTGGATTCTTTGAGCATCCGCGCCGTTAAGCAAAAGACCTTTTTTCCACGTAAGCTTGGGGTAATTCTTTTTGAGGTTTGAAACACTCGTGCTGATGCCACTGCCGCCAGATGTCGCGAAGGGAACGAGAGTTTTCCCTTGAAGCTGATGCGCTTCAATGAAGGTGGCGATGATGCTAGGATAGGTGTCCCACCAGATCGGAAACCCTATGTAGACCGTGTCGTAATCTTCGATGCCGGTTACGGTGCTGCTGATTTCCGGGCGCGATGCTGGGTCGTGCATTTCTACGTAGCAGCGTGATTTGTGATCCCGCCAGTCCAGGTCTGCAGAACTGTACGGCAACTTCGGAGTGATGGCATGCAGCGTGCCATTGGTGACTTGGGCAAGTTTCTTTGCTGCGTCCGCAGTCGTCCCCGTGGCGGAGAAATAGACTACCAATACTTTGCCGCTGTTGGCAGGTGCAGCAGGTTCCGACTGTGCTTGGGCGCAGCCTAAGGTGGCAGCTCCGGCAATTATTGCGAGTAACTTTTTCATCATGAAGGTGTGTTGTTTTTCGCTTGTCATCCTACCCCTTCAAGTCGCTTCAAGTCAAGCTCTCGTTTCTCCTCTCAGAAAACAGGCGAGGCTTGTTAGGCCTCGCCTGCCATTCGATCATTACATTCAGCTTACATCAGAACTGGCAGCTGTAACCCAAGCGCACGCCGAGGTTGAGCTGGCTCTCTGTTTTATCGCTTTCGTAACCCTCCCCATAATCACCCCCAAAGTCAGGGCGTCCCAGCAGCTGCATGAGCTGCACTCCAAGCGTGATGTGTCCGGTTTCCGTAATCTTTTGTTGCAAACCGATTTCTGCGCTCCATGCGAACCCCCACTTACTTTTGTCCTCTTTCTCTCCCTCAGAGACTCCCTCCCATGAGTAGCTGTATTTGTTGGTCACCTTCGTCTGTGCGAGACCAATGTTTGCTCCGGCAAAAAGGCTCAAGCTATCGGTGAGCTTAGTTGTGTACCGGTAACCGGGCATGATGTAGATGTTTTGCACTTCCCATTTGTCGGTTTCATTGAATCCCTCTCCTGATTCACTGATTGAATCGTCGCCGGTCGTCCAACCGAGACGAATGTTGAAGGAATGATTCTCATTTAAGGCATAAAGCGCAGTCAGATCGATGCCGTACGTATTGACTTTCGGGCTGGACCCCTCGTCATACTTACAGACATCTCTCAGAGCAAAGTTGTACGCAGCATTCAGTTCCAGGCCGAACCCGTCCTTTTGACCCGCTTCTTCCCCGTACGCCATGCCTAATGTGACGCACGCCAGTAATGTTGTGAGTGTTTTTTTCATAGGAAAATTGTCCGTTCGGACGGCACGAGTATAGCGTATTTGAAATACGTATGTCAAGCCATCAATGAGAAAAAATTCTCTTTTTTTTCAAGGACTTGCAAAAACGGCTCATTCCTCTCGGGGGAAAAAAGCAACATGTTGGCATTTTTCTATCGTTTTATTATGAGTAAGATATGCTCAAAAGCGTACGTATTTCAAATACAGTAAGCAAAGCAACGAAATAAAAAGATGAAAGACACTGAAAAACTGGAAGCAGAAGGCGCATTGTTAGTACTCGTAAGAGATATGGACGTGGAGGTCAGTGATGTTGTGAGATTTCTATCGCTGGCGCGGCGGTTGGGAAGAGGAAGTCTGAGACGAGCTGAGAAGTGCTTGGTGGTTGGAGAGACGGAATTAAGGAGGCGGGGGAAGACCGTGACGTTTGAACGGGCGGTGGAAGTGGCGCTGGAGGATCGATCGGGGAGGAGGAAGAGAACGTTGAATGATTTAAGATATGTGGCGCGACGATTCATCAAAAGATGTCCCGAACTCGCAAAACGACGGGTTCGTACGATACGCACGGAGGAGTGTATGGCATGGATTAATGAGGCTTTCAGCACTCCGAGCCAGCGACGGAAGGCTCGTACCGCTCTTTCCGGCATATTTTCCTCGGCGATACGTCATGGATGGTGTGCTGACAACCCGGTGCGACGCGTGCCGGTTCCTCGGGTAACGGAGCAGCGCATCCCCATTCTCACCCGGGAGGAAGAAGAAAGACTCATGGAGGTTTCACGAAATTATGAGGGAGGAATTTGCCTGCCTGCCGTGGCCACCATGCTCTATGCAGGCGTACGCCCGCATGAGGTGGCGCGTCTTACTTGGGAACAAGTCCATTTGGATGAGCGCGTGATTAGCATTTTGCCCGAACATAGTAAAACCGGTGGGGCGCGCCATGTGACGATCCAAGAGCCGTTGGCACAAGTGCTGGGACTGGTGTGCCAACAAAAGCGACCGGCTGCCACACAGAAGCTGTGTCCTCCCAATTGGGTAAGGCATTGGGGAGAATTGCACCGAGTCGCCGGTTGGCACGCTCGCCATGGAACATGCTGGCGTCCGGATGTGCTCCGGCATACCTTCGCAACACGTTTTCTGAAAGTCTGCCGCAGTTACCACCTGCTTCAGGTCGAAATGGGGCATCGCAGCAGTGAGTTGTTGCGTACTAGGTATATCGGATTGTGATATGGCTGTCCCGCGCGGATGCCATGAACTTAGGTTGAAAGGAGCTTGACATAAGTGGAGACTACGCGGTAAGATAGCGGCATCAATTCGGTTCTTTTCCTAACCAATTTCGCAACCATGCAAAAACTCATTGAAACAGTCGGACGTTATTTGCTTACCGTCACTAGGCCTTTGTTGAAACACCCGGAGCAGGCTGAGCTGCGCGTGGCACAATCAGCGGATCACAATATGGTGCGATTTCGCCTGGTGGTATCGCCGGAGGATATACCCTTGCTCATCGGACGCAGCGGGATGACCGCGTCGGCCATACGTTCTCTTGCAAAAGCTGCCGGGGAAAAACAGGGGAAGCGTGTGGTCGTTCGCATGATCTCCAGCGATGAGGTGGATGAATGAGCGGTACTCCCCAACCGCCTCCTCAATCTCAAGGATTGGGCGGGCTCTTTGAGACTGCAGTGGCTACGTCGGCCGCGCGGGTGTTGGTGGATGGCCTGAGTGATATGGTGCTGGATTACGCGGTGCCGCCCGGTATGCGGGTGCAGCGGGGTTGTCGCGTGGAAGTTCCACTGCGTAGCCGGAAAACGACCGGTACGGTCATGGCGCTTGTTTCGGCCGATCAGGAATATCCACTCAAATCATTGGTGCGTCTTATTGAGAAAGATCCGGTTGTATCCCCCGCGCTCATGGATTTGGCGGAGTGGGCGGCAGCTTATTATGCCGTACCTGTTGAGCAGATGCTGCGCTGCATTGTGCCGGAGCCTGTGCGTCGCGAACGCCATGAGGAAAAAACGCAGAAATATATCATATTGCTACGTCGACCGACAGATGACGAGATGAATCGCATCAACGCCCGGGCGCCGCGACGGGCAGCTATTCTGCGCTATCTGATGGATAGCCAGGAAGGTGAATTTCTGTCGGCCTTGGGAGGAACATCGTCGCTCGCTCCCTGTCGCGCTCTGGCCGAGCAGGGAATTGTGCGTATTGAAGATCGTGCCGTGTACCGGGACCCTGCGGGGACTGAGCAATTTGCGCCTACAAAACCCATGCCATTGAACGAGGAGCAGGAACTCGCTTTGCAGGCCATCTTGCAGGCATGTCGTGAAAAAGATTCTCGTCCGATTCTGTTGCAGGGTGTAACCGGCTCCGGCAAAACTGAAGTGTATATGCAGGCGGCTGCACAGGTGGTGGAGCAGGGGAAGGGGGTTCTCATCCTCGTGCCGGAAATTTCACTCACTCCGCAGACCATGTCCCGTTTTAAGAGCCGTTTTGCGGATAACCCGGGCTCTGTCGCGATATTGCACAGCGCTATGAGTGACGGAGAACGCTTTGATGAGTGGCACTCCATTCGACGAGCTACGGCGCGCATCGTCATCGGTCCGCGTTCAGCTCTCTTTGCTCCGGTCTCTAATCTCGGATTGATCATTGTGGATGAGGAGCATGATTCCTCCTACAAACAGGAGAGTAGTCCGCGCTACCATGGCAGAGATCTTGCTGTGCTGCGCGCACGCCTCGAAGGTGCCGCCGTTGTTCTCGGATCAGCCACGCCGTCGTTGGAGTCTATTTTTAATGCACGCCGCGGCAAGTACAGGCTTGTGCGAATGGATAAACGTGCGGATGACCGCCGTCTTCCATTGACCCGAGTACTGGATATGCGTACCGAACCAAAAGATAAAAAGTACTTAGGTATACTTTCAGAACGCTTACGTTGCGCATTGGAAGACCGCCTTCGCAAGGGGGAGCAATCTATTCTGCTGCTCAATCGCCGTGGTTTTGCGCGTGCCTTGCAATGCCCGGATTGTGGTCATGTAGTCACTTGCGAGCATTGCTCCTTGCCTCTTACCTACCACCTTTCGGAAAACCGTCTGGTATGTCATATCTGCGGGTACCGTGCGGTGGTGCCGGATTCATGTCCTGAGTGCCACTCACGCGGAATTTTATTGGAAGGATACGGTACGCAGAAGGTGGAGGCTGTACTCAAGCGAAGTTTTCCTCAGGCACGAATTCGCCGGGTGGATGCTGATGTAACCGTGCGGAAAAATGCCCTGCGGGAGATCTTGGATGACTTTCGTGCACATCGCGCAGATATTCTTCTAGGTACGCAAATGATATCAAAGGGATTAGATTTCCCCGGAGTGACTTTGGTCGGTGTATTGAACGCTGATTTAGGACTTTGTGTGCCGGATCCCCGCGCTGCAGAGCGCACTTTTCAGCTGCTGACCCAAGTGGCCGGCCGCGCAGGCCGAGGTGAGGTAGAAGGCGAGGTGATCATCCAAACATACTCTCCTCAGGCCTCAGCTATTCAGTTTGCTCGCCGCCACGATACGGATGGATTTGCTGAGAATGAACTGGGATTGCGTGAGAAGTTCGGGTTCCCCCCATACTCACATCTCGCGGTCCTCACGGTGCGTTCGGAGCAGGAGGATGTGGCGTCCTTTGCGCTTGCTACTTTGTACAAATGCTTGCTCGCCGTGTTGCCTCCCAATACAGCAATTAGCGACCCTCTGCCAGCGCCTCTCCCAAAGGCGTACGGACAGTTTCGTTTTCAGTGCGTTATTAAAGCTCCGCGCGCGCGCGCGATCTCAGACCTCGTTTCCGAGCAAATCAATCGCCTTGCGCCCGGGGAGGATGTTGTAATCACTCTGGACATTGACGCGTACAACTTCATGTGAGGCGCGTGCCGGACTGGATTTACTGAAGCCCCTGTTTTTGTAGCAAAGCGTCGGGATTCGGATCTCTTCCCATAAAGTTACGATAAAGCTCAGCGGCGGGTTTGCTGTCTCCTTTGGAGAGAATTTCACGCCGGTAGGCTGCACCCGTTTCGGGATTGAGTATGCCCTGTTTCAGGAATCGCGTGAAGACATCTGCAGCCAGGACTTCCGACCACTTGTAAGAGTAGTATCCCGCGGCATATCCCCCCGAAATGCAGTGAGTCAGTGTCCGCATAATGGAAGGGATAAGACGACTATACGGCGCCCTCCATAGCGCAAGCAATTCTTGAGTTGCCTCATCCAGATCCTTGCCCCAGAACTTGTCTGCGTAGTTGATGTGCATCTCCATGTCAAGTTTGGCGATGCAAAGCTGGTTCATATTATCATAGGCAGGGAAAAAGAATCGAACCTTCTGCATTTTTTCAAGGTAGTCATCCGGTATGCTTTGTCCCGTTTGATAATGCGTGGCAAAGGTACGCAGACTCTCCGGCTCCCAGGTCCAGTTTTCATTCATTTGGCTCGGCAGTTCCACAAAGTCCCATGCCACGCTCGTTCCGCAGTGAGAGCGTAGTTCCGTGTCGCCAAGCATGCAGTGCATCATATGCCCAAATTCATGAAACACGGTTTCCACATCCAGGTGTGAAAAGAGTGCCGGGTGATCCTCCGTGGCTGGGCTGAGATTTGCCACCAGTATCGCCAGATGAGGAGAATGAGGGCGACCATCGTGTGCCGGTGTGCCGTAGTCGAGCGGTTGCACCCAGGCGCCACCGCGTTTGGAGTTGCGAGGAAACAGATCCATGTAAAATGAACCGAGGTGTGTTCCTGTCGCCACATCATGAACAGCGAATACCCGTACCTCAGGGTGCCAAACGGCCACAGCCCCTTCTGCCGGCGGTTCAGACATGCCGGCATAGCGCGTCGGTAGTTCCTGAATCCGGATAGAGTACAATTTTTCAAAGATGGCAAACATGCCGTTCAATACGCGGTTGCATTCCTGGTATGGGCGCAGAAGTTCCGTATCAAATGAGAAGAGCTCTTTGGCCAATTTACGCATATAATACGAGGTATCCCACGGGTTAAGCTTCTCCTCCTTGACTCCCTTGCATTGGGAGATAAAGCCGAGCAGCTGCGAGATTTCAGCATCAAAGGCCGGCTTTACTTTTTTCATCATATCATCAATAAAGCCCATGGCTTGTTGACCATTGGCGGCCATGCGGTGCGCCAGCGTCAAATCAGCGAAAGAAGAAAAGCCGAGTAACCGGGCCATTTCTTTGCGTAGTTCCATCACGCGCGCTACGATGCTCGCGTTGTCGTACGGGTCATCCCGTCCAACCGATGAGAGGGCCTCCCAACAACGTTTCCGCGTTGCCTCTATATCACAGGAGCGCATCACTTCAAGTACGCTGGGTTCCTGAAGTGTAATAAGCCACTTAGGTTCCTCCGCTGAACCGTACCCTTCGCGCAAGGCATCTGCTTGGGCGCGTGCCATCCATTCTTTTGACATGCCGGACAACTGAGCGGGATCGCTGATGATCCATTGCCACGAGTTAGTGGCATCCAGTACGTTCTTATCAAATTGGTTGGTCAATGTGGAAAGCTCCCGCAGAATTTGGGAGAGGCGCTCTTTTTGTTCCGGGGTAAGGTCGGCGCCGCTATCGTGAAATGAGTCGACTACTTGTTGAATGTAACGCTGTTTTTCCTCGGAGAGTTGCTTGACCCAAGGAGCCGCTGCTGCTGTTTTAATGACGGCCCATAGTTTTTCGTCGGCGGTGATGGAGGCCGTGAAGAGAGTCATTTCCGGGATGAGTTCCTCCTGCACTTTGCGCAGTTCTTCATGATCCATGGTAGATTCAAGAACATGCAAATAGCTCTCGGCTCGTTCCATCTCCATGGGTGCGTTTTCAAACGCGGCAAACACATTCTCGTAATTCGTTTCACCGGGCTTAAGCTCGCGAATCTTGTCCAATCTTTCTTTCGCCAGCCTCATACCGGCGCGAAGATCAATTGCTCCCTGTTTAGGTGTCAGTTCTCCCCACTCAGGATACAAACCGCCTTCGTAAAATGGATGCTTTTCATCATCGGCTGCGCTGCGCGCTGCTGCCAGCCCCAGCGTTATTAAGCATGCTGTAAGTTGGAGTAACTTCATTCTATCGGATAGATACGCTTCAGAGAGACGATTTCTTTCAAACTTTACGTTCCCCCTTCCGTATTTACGTCAAATGCCGGACATCGAGGTCGGACATCGAGGTCGGACAAAGATACTTTGCTGAGATCTTCTGAGATGCTTTATTGCCATGTTTTGCACGTCCCGAGGATCATTTTTGCGATGTTTGTAATATCTTCTTGCTTATTGCCTGTGTTGATTATACAGACTTTATGGTACTCTATTTTTGTCCAAACGATAAATCCCATGCCCCCTTTCCCCCATTCGGTGCTCTCATTTTTGTCCGATTGCGGGCATGAACAACGTGTGAAAAAGGACTTGACTTTGTGGTGTGACTTTGCTTGAATGGGCGAACGACATGCCGGCTTGGCGGAATTGGTAGACGCGCTCGACTCAAAATCGAGTTCTAACGAGTGTGGGTTCGAGTCCCACAGCCGGTACGGGGGTAGGTAATTTCATGCCTGGGGGACATGATCATGGCCAAGAGCATTAATGTACGATTGCCGGATGTTCTACCGAAGGTTCGTGCGGAGGTCAGGAAATATTGCAGTGATTTGGTGGATCGTGTGCGCGCTAATGGGAACCTGCTGGAATTGCCCGGTTTGGAAATACGATTGGCAGAGGCTTTCGGATTTTGTGACGGGGTGCAGCGTGCTATCGAAATTGCCTACGCAGCATGCCATGTTTTTCAGGGAAAACGTATCTGGCTCATCGGGGAAATTATTCATAACCCTGAGGTCAACGCAAGCTTGGAGGCTATGGGCTTATTGCATTTACCCTGGAATATTGACGGAGAGGGTTACGAGCATCTCGGTCCGAACGATGCTGTGATTATTCCTGCCTTCGGCGTTTCGGTGAAATTGCGCAAGCTTTTAGAGGAGCGCGGAGTCCAGCTTATCGACAGCACGTGTGGTAATGTCATCAAGGTGTGGCAGAGGGTACGCTCATACGCTCAACGGGGCATTACAAGCATCATCCACGGTAAGGCTCGTCATGAGGAGAGCATGGCCACGGCTTCTCATTCCCTCGGAGCGGATCGCCATGGACGATTCTTGATCATCTACAGTGAACAGGATGCGCAGATGCTGGCGGACTATATGATGCATGGCGGTGACAAGAGCGCCTTTCTGGCGCATTTTGAGGGCTGCCATTCGCCTGGTTTTGATCCGGATTCCGACTTGCAAGAAATTGGCATGGCCAATCAAACTACCATGCTCAAGGGCGAGACGGCGCGTTTTCAGAGCATGCTGCGCAACGCTGTGCAACAACGCGACGGTAATACCTCGCATTTTCACGCTTTTGATACAATTTGCGGCGCCACGCAGGATCGTCAGCAGGCCTTGCTGGATCTGCTGGACACGGCACCTGATTCCATGTTCATCATTGGTGGCTACAATAGTTCCAACACTTCCCACTTGGCGCAGATTTCTGCCAAGCGGTTGCCCACCTATTTCGTACGTGATAGCGCATGCCTGCCGAATTTGGATTATGTGCTGGCGTACAACCCTGAAGTTCGCTGCGAGGAAAAAACATCCCTGCCGGCCAAGGCAGCAGACCTGCGTAGCACGTGGCGCATTGGCATCACAGCAGGGGCTTCTTGCCCGGCCAATATCATTGAAGGGGTCATCCGCCGCATTGCAGAGCTGCGTGGATGCAATATCCCCTGAATGACAGACGTGCCGACCAGTTGTACGACGCGTTGTGCGTCCTGTCCGCTTTTTTCTACAATTGGGCGCACGGTGTGCCTGTCGAGCGCCGTATGGTACGCCGTCTGTAACCACATAATCCGAAAAGCCATTCGAGTCAAGCGGCACATCGTGTCCACGGAATCGTGTATTGAAGCGGTGTGTCCTGATGCAATGAGCATGCTTCTCATGGATTCATGGAAAGAAAAAAGACCCGGGCAAGCATCGTTGCTACCCGGGTCAGTTGAAAAATTGGCAGGTGTGTCAGGAAGCTTTGGAAGGCTTCTTGGCGCGACGTACCGTTCCGAAACGTTTCTGGAATTTATCAATACGTCCCTCAGTGTCCACAAATTGATTGCGTCCGGTGAAGAAAGGATGCGAGTCAGATGTGATACCACAGGATACCACAAAGTGCTCCACACCATCAATTTCCTCCGTCTTGGCAGACTTTACAGTAGAGCGAGTGATGAAACGGCGACCCGTGGAGATATCCACGAATACGACCGGATGATAATCGGGATGCAGGTCTTTTTTCATAATACGTTGCACTGCGTTTCCATCGCAGCTCGCCGCTGAGTCTACCATCGTTTTGCGGTATGTCAAGTAAAATCCGAAATACATCTCCTAAAAAGCACATCCGTCCCAAGAAAATGTAGATTCATGGGAGGGAAGCATGATGATGGGAGGAGTTGGCGATTTTTGGGCAA
>CANQAC010000015.1 GCA_947589345.1 uncultured Akkermansia sp. | reverse complement strand
TACTGTGCCTTCGAACGCGGTAGCAATGAGAATGCCAATCGTTTTATCCGTCGCTTCCTCCCCAAGGGCACGGATTTCTCCCGCGTCTCTCAAAAAACTCTCAATGCCATCGCTCTCTGGATGAATCGCTACCCTCGCGCCATCTTCAATGGCAAATCCGCCTGGCATGTGGCGCAACCCTTCCGCCACTATTTTACCCCTCTCTTCTCATGACCTCAACTCTTTCTGTCATATGTCGCATTTAATCTTGCAATCCACATCCTTGTACTTGATTTGGAGAATTTTTTTGCTAGAATGGAACGCATAAGAATTACAATCTCTCCATGCCAGTTCTTCCTCCTCAGCCAAGTATTCTTCTCGATTCTCTGAGAAACATGGGGTATACCCTGAAATCAGCGATCGCGGATATTGTGGACAACAGCATTACTGCTAATGCAACAAGCATTTCTATTCAGTATCGAGGAATCTATCAAGGATCCCCTTGGCTGGCTATTTGTGACAATGGAGATGGTATGAATCGAGAACAGCTTTTCCAAAGCATGAAATTTGGTAGCCGAGCATACCATCAAGAACGGAGAGG
Source organism: uncultured Akkermansia sp. (assembly GCA_947589345.1). Taxonomy (GTDB): domain Bacteria; phylum Verrucomicrobiota; class Verrucomicrobiia; order Verrucomicrobiales; family Akkermansiaceae; genus Akkermansia. Next base: position 42,877 of record CANQAC010000015.1, on the reverse strand, counting down.
GAATAACGATTTGGGGCGTTTTGGCTTAGGAATGAAAACAGCCTCTATTTCTCAATGCAGGAAATTGACCGTTTTTTCTTGGCAAGATGACCAAGTTGCGGCATTCTGCTGGGACTTGGACAACATCGATGAGACTTGGCAAATAGACGAGTTGTCAGAGAATGATATTAAACACCATCAAATACTTAAAGAGATACAAAAGTCTTTAAAATTCTCAATAACATCAAAAGGAACGATTGTTTTATGGGAAAAATTAGATAGAGACGGAGCGAAATCAGATAAGTCATTTAATGCTTGCATGAATGAGGCGCGAGAGCATATTGCTCTTGTATTTCATCGATTTATGGAAAGTGAACCTGGATATAAGCAAGTGATTACATTTGATATGAACACAAGTGTCATATCACCTAGAACTCCCTTTGGCCCAGAAAAGAACCCTAACCGGCATATTTTAAATCACGCTCAATTCACATGTAACGGTTTTATCGTAAAGTATCAACCATATCTTTTGCCTCGTGAAGTAGATAGCTCACCTGCCGAGTATGCCTCTTATGCAGGTCGCGAGGGGTACGTCCAAAATCAAGGCTTTTATGTTTATAGAAATAGGCGTTTGATAGAAAGAGCTACGTGGTTTAAGAAGCATAAAAAGGAGCACAAAACCCAATTATTAAGAATACGTATCGATATTCCTGCTGAGCTAGATGAATATTGGGAAATAGACGTACGCAAGTCACAAACAACACCTCCTAGCGAAATTCAGAGCCGTGTTTCCATGATTGTAGAACAGGCAATGGATGAAGCCCGAGGCTTCTGGGACTCATCACACCGTAACGTCGCTACCCGTGCGCATGATTTTACACCTGCATGGAGCATTAACCAGCCGCGTCCAAATATCTATGACTATTCTATAAATAAGGAACACGCAATATATAAACACATTTCTTCTCAATTGAATAGAGAGGGTAAACAATTGCTTCGTTATTACTTGCATTTGTTAGCCAAATCTTTTCCATACGAAAGATATTATTCAAACAGATGCCAAAATTCGGATATAAAGCCAGTAATTGATGAGGAGAGTGAAGAAACAGACAAGAATAAACTTGTGTCGTTGCTCTTACAGACTGGCATGTCGGAAGCTGAAATCGAAGCATTGCTTTTGAACTCCGAGATTTGTTAATGTACTATTATGAAGGTTGACACAATAGTATCCATGACCGAGGCCTTCTTGACAGGAGACTTATATACTTTAGCTGAGGTAGAAGAAAATCTTTTGTTCGTTATGAACGATGCTGTTCTCATGAATAAGTTAGCCATCACTATAGGTTCTCAGGAGTGGCACGATATATATAATTTTGCTCTTAGAAAGCTGGAAACTAGAGTATTTCTAAGCATTTCTCCATCATACAAGATTAGTAACCCCAATGTAAGAGATTGGCTAACAAGTGATAGGAAGGAACAGATAGAATGGCAATATTGGAATCGCTATAAGGAATTTCTTTCTAAAAAAAAGAAGCGCACCAAGGTGGAAGTAGCAGCTATAGACGATGATACAAATCGCATACTCTCATTAATGGCAGACCCTCAATCTGACGATGATTATGGTCATAAAGGCCTAGTTGTTGGTGATGTTCAGTCGGGAAAAACAGCTAATTACGCAGGCTTGATATGCAAGGCAATTGATGCTGGTTACAGGATTATAATCGTGATTGCTGGTGTATTGAACGACTTGCGAGCCCAGACTCAGGAGCGATTAGAGCACGATGTGATAGGCAAAAGCAGTCGAGAAGATGCTGACCAAAGCAAGAAGTATGGAGTAGGTAGCATTCCGTCGAGCATCGTACATCCTCCCCAAATTATTACAACTCGAGAACAGGATTTTCATATAAACAAATCCAGCGACGCACCTCTTCCTTTAGACGGCACAACATACATGCTAGTGATAAAGAAGAATGCCAGCACTCTTAAAAATGTCATTAAATTCTTTTCCAAACGGTATACAGAAGAGGATAGAAGAAGTTCCCCTGTTTTTATCCTTGATGACGAGGCTGATAATGCCAGTGTAAATAGTAATGCTCCAGAAGAAAATCCTACCAGAATAAATGCATTAATCAAGGAGTTGCTTGGGCTGTTCCCACGTAATTCATACGTTGGCTATACAGCTACGCCCTATGCCAATATTTTTATCGATCCTTACACTGTACAAAAGGATAACAAAATAGAACACGATTTATTTCCTTCAGATTTCATATATTCTCTAGGCAGCTCTAGTAAATATATAGGCGCCACAAAGCTCTTCTGTAAGCCGGAAGAAGAAGATGAAGAGGTTGATAATAAGTCGGCAGAGGCTCTGGTGTCCATAGATGAACAGGAATTTCTAGATAGAATAAAAAAAGGGAAATTTATAGGGACTTCAATTCCTGATTCCCTAGAAGAGGCTCTATATGCTTTTGTCTTGGCTCGGGCTATAAGAGATGTTATGGGACAAGAAAAAGAGCATTGTAGCATGCTAATACATGTCTCATTGAAAACAGCGGCTCACACCTATTTAACAAAAGCAGTAAAAGAAAGCTTCGAAGTACTAAAGGAAGCAATTATATCGAACATTTCGCTTCCTAATGCACACGCTATATGTCCGATAATTGGTAAATTGAAAACTGTATGGGACAAGAGGTATGCAAATACCCATGTAAGTGTTTCATGGGAACAGGTCGTGAATAGATTGGCGTCTCAGGATACATACATGTGCAAATTTAAATTCTTTGAGGTCAATTCTACGAGTAAGCGAGACAAGAATCCCACTTTAGACTATACAAAATATAAGGAAGGCTTGACCGCTATCGTTATCGGGGGAAATAGCCTTTCGCGAGGTCTCACAATTGAAGGATTGACAACTACTTATTTCTTACGTCCAGCAAAACAGTACGATACGCTAATGCAAATGGGGCGTTGGTTTGGTTACCGGCCAGACTATGAGGAAGTATGTAGAATCTATATATCGGAAGAACTCCAAGGGCATTTTGCTGCGATTGCTATGGCTACAGATGAGTTAAAAGAATCCATATCATACATGGATGATGCGAAATTGACTCCTATGGAGTTTGGCCTCAGGGTCAGAAACGACGTTTCAGGTCTCACTATTACCTCGCGTAATAAGATGCGTGCAGCTCAAATGCATGATGAATGGGTGTCTTTTGCCAATTCCTTATTGGAGACTTTTAAGGTTTCGAATAACAGTAAAATAATTGAACGAAATTTAAATGCGTTCTATAATTTCTTGGAGAAAGTTGTCAATAATTTCCCGGAACGATACTGCGGAATGGATGAGGTTCAGCACGATAGAATCTGGCAGAATGTTCCTGCCAGTCTAGTATGGGATTTTATCTCCTCATGTGAGGAAATGCATTGCTCTGCAGACCCTGCAGCAGATTTAGTTCTAAAAGCTACTTTGCGAGAATATTTACAAAAGGAAATCAGTTCTTTTGATGTAGCGCTCGTTGGCGTTGAGAAACAGTATAGTTGGACTAAAGTCTCTTCTCTACCCTGCTTGAGTGAGCCCGTGAAGTTCCCGTCTCGAAATCCAGAGCACAATGCTGATGACTATTCTCACATTCTTTTTAACAAACAGCACGTATTTAGCAAAAGTTCAGAGTTCGGTTATCAGAAGAAGCGTGACCTCGAGAGATTAAGAGCAAAAGCACCCAACGGGCTCTCCGGTCACCATTTCAGGTCGGTACCAGGTCGTAGACCATTATTACTGCTTTCATTCGTGAATTTGCCTCCTCGTTTCGAGAAACAGAAAAAACTCGAAAATTATCAGCCTCACGAATTGACGAAGACCGTGCCGGTGTATGGCTTGAGTTTTCCAAAGTCTGATATTGAGCGGCCTAAGTGGATAAGATGGGCATATAATTCTGTTGCTCAGAAAATAATAGAACAGCAACTTCAAGCTTGTGAAAGTGATTCCGAAGAGGAGGACGAATAACATGAATCCCTTTAATACTAATAATCCTTGGGCTCACATGGAAAACTCTTCGAAGGGAGAGTTTATTTTGAGTACGGGTTGCTCTCAGAGGTTTGTTCATTCTCTGTATCTAGGCTACGATAGATTGGGACGATATGTTTTCCTATTAAAATTGCCTGAGGGGAACAAGGATATTAACTCAGTCCTCATCCCTACGATTAAGGGATGCTCATCGGAATTATTTGAATATAATTCCTCTACCTTTTTTTCGCTGGCATTAGGTAACAAAAAAGACTGGCGGTTATTCAAGCTTTTGTGTCAAGAGATTGTGACAGAATTGGAAGAGCACACGAAACAAGAAAACGAGTATCTTCTCAAAGTTCTTTCAGATATCCTGACCAGATGTGGGCGTTTTTTCGCTAAAAGCAAGGATTCTCTTACTCGTGAAAAAGCATTAGGCTTATTTGGAGAACTTTATTTTTTGTATAAAATAGTTGCTCCCCTATTCGGACTTAAGTCAGCCATAGCCAGCTGGAAAGGGCCTTTGGGATTGCCGCAAGATTTTTCGGTAGAAGATACTATTATCGAGGTAAAAACCACGGAATCAGCACATGGCCGGGTTATCATGATCTCTAGTATAGAGCAGCTCTGTTTCCTCAATTTTAAAGGATTTCTTCATGTTGTAACTGTTAATGAAGGGGCTCTTAACGGCTCCCGGTATTCCTTAAAGAGCCTAGTGGAGGAATTAACTGTGCAATGTGAGATAGAGAGTATTGATATTACAGACTTGATGACTAAGTTGGATTTGGTGGGATATTCTGAGTCTTCTACATTTGCGAAGGAAGAGTATACGGTGATTGCTGAGGATTTCTATGAAGTACGAGATAAGTTTCCTCGGATTCTGCCTAACGACCTTCCGCAAGGCGTCGTAAATGTAAAGTATTCTATCAATCTAAACTCTTGTGAGCAATTTAAACAATCACCTAAATGGTTAAATCATGACTGATTACGAACAATATATGGACCAATGGGAGACTGAGTCTTTATCTAAAGGCCAGCAGACTGATGCGTATTTTTTAGAATACGCCTGTGAATTGCTTGATGCGATTCAAGGATATGATCTCTCCTCTTATTCCTATGCTACATATAACAAGCCTAATACAGGAGGAGGCTCAATTCATGTTCTAGATGGATATTGTTTTGATGAAGCTAATCGAAATAATATTACCCTTTTGCATTGTGATTTTTCCTATGAGCGGGAATTGCAAACACTCAATAACGCTTCTGTGAAGGCTCTTTTCCAGCGCGTGGAAAAATTCTTCTTTGATGCTTATAGGGGAAAGCTCAACCAGATTGCCCCTGGTAGACCAATTTATGAACTCATAGAAATCATTTCTAAGGGAAACGTTAGGGGCTATAGCGGTTTTGATTCTACCTGTGGTACTCTCAATATTCACATCATAACGAATAAGAGAGCGTTACGTGACTACGAACCGACAAAAACCATAGAGTTAGAAAATGGATGTGAGCTTACGATTAATTACCGCTTGAGTGATTTCAACGACATCAAAGATGCAAAACCTCAGCCTTTAATAGTTGATTTTTCTTCATTAAAAAGAGCAAGTTTACCCTCAGACGGAGTACCTTATTTGAAAGTGCCAAGGACTCCGGGTGTTGATTTTTACGAATCATACTTATTTGTGATGCCGGCAGATGCTCTTGCAGAGTTCTATGACCAATATGGCTCTAGACTACTTGAACAGAACGTCCGTGTTTATCTGCAGAAAAAGGGAAAAATCAACAAGGGAATGCATAAGACTATAGAAAATGAGCCCTATGTATTCTTTGTGTATAATAATGGCTTAGCCATAACTGCAGAAGGCATCGATTTTAGTGAGGATGGGTCAAAAATTGTCCGCATCCACGGCATGCAGGTGGTGAATGGAGGGCAAACAATGGCCTGTTTACACCAAGCTTGGCGAGAGCGTAAAGATGTCTCTGGAATATCTGTCCAAGTTAAACTGACTATGGTGACGAGGAATATCGCCGATGTTATTGTTCCTTACATATCTAAGTTTTCAAATAGCCAGAATGCAGTAAAAGAAACCGATATGCATAGTAATGATTTTGTTCAAAGGTGTATTGAGCAACATTCTCGAAAAATTAAAACTCCCGGCATTCCTACTTCTTGGTATTATGAGCGTTTGCGAGGGCAATACGATAATGCTAGATTACATTTGCAGGGACGGGAAAAAGTAGATTTTGAACGAGCGAATCCCAAAAAACAGAAGTTTACGCCTCTAGAATTCGCACAGTCTATTATGACGTTTGAATTAGTACCTTACCTACTTACCAGAGGTGCTCAAAAGACATATAATGGTACTGGCAATATACCGGGGTTCTGCGATATTGTTTCTACTGTTTGGAATGTAAACCCCGGTATTTTTTCTTCGCCGGATTGGTATAAACGAAGCATAGGCAAATTGATTTTCTTTCGAAGGGCTAAAAAAGAATTGCGAGATTATTTAAAGTCCACAGGTAATCAGTTGTCCGCATTTGGTGCTGCCGTTGTAATCTATACTGCATCCGTCTTAATTTATATCCTTAGAAAACAGGGATACTCAATTAATGATTTGGAAATTTGGGAAAAACAAGACATCGATTCCGGGATGATAGAGGAATTAAAACACTTTTGTGATTTTATCACCAATATTCTTGGAAAACGAGCTGACGTTTCTGAATGGGTAAAGAAAAATACCACATGGGAGTATATTCTTGAAAGTGCAGAAACCGCCTTCAATAGCGGTCAATTAAGGCTTAATATGCGGGCTACTACGTTGTTTAAATCTGGTAAGGTTGCAATGCTTACTGAGATGGCGCAAGCTAAGGAAAAAGCTTCAAATTATTCTGATATCCAGAATAAGGTTCTTCGAATCTATCCGGAGGCCTATTGGCAATCCTTATATGATTGGCTTAGAAGTCATGATTTTGCATCAACTAGTTACGAGATATTCGATAAACGTCTTCGTCAGCAGAAATTGCCAAATAAACAATGTGAAACACTATTGAATACGGTTCAGATTGCTTTGAAGAATGGCTGGGAGCCCCCGTACAATCCAGAAGAAGATTTCGATATTTCGATAGCTAGAGACCGTATTTGTACGGCTACAGGAAATCCTTTGAAAGCATTTTTTAATCAAGGGTCTTATGATGTTCTCGTTCTCGATAGAACGTGTGACTACAAATCAGGTAGCCCATATTTGGATGCTTTATTTGAGGAGCATCTCTATATCAAAGAAGCGGAAAAAATGGAAAGCGCCGAGACTCCAGAGATTGGGAATATGCGCGCATTCCGAATAAACGATAGACAGATGATCGTTTTTGCATATACCCGACAAACGGCAGAATCGGTGCAGTTTGCTCCTATCATAGAGGTAGCATTGCAAAAAGTGGCAGCAGAATTTCACGATAAGAGGATTCTTATTCCTTACATGAACTGTTCGGGAGATCTCATACGCTTAGCTAGTGCTAAGACTAAGTTTATTGAGCTTGTAAAGAAAGTTCTTTATGCGGAAAATGTCGTTATCATGGGGGAAGTATAGTGGGTTGTTGATTATATGAAAATAAGATTTCTAGATTTATTTGCTGGTGCCGGGGGGCTTTCGGAAGGCTTTATTCAGGCCGGATATACTCCTGTCGCCCATGTTGAAATGGACAAAGCGGCTTGTAATACGCTCAGAACAAGAACGGCATATCATGAATTAAAGAATACGGCAGAAGGTCGGTCTGTTTACGAAAGCTATCTTCGCGGAGAAATCTCTAGAGGAGAACTATATTCGAAAGTTCCATCTGAGCTTTTGGATACAGTCATAGAAGAAGCTATTGGCAGCTTAACCATTAACGACATATTTAGAAGAATAGATAGGTTAAAGGGCGAAGAGGAAATAGATGTAGTTATAGGAGGTCCTCCTTGCCAAGCCTATTCTGTTGTGGGACGTTCTCGCGTAGGAGAAGAAATAAAGAACGATGAACGAAATTATTTGTTCCGTTATTACGTAGAGTTCCTGCTGAAATACAAGCCTCGTTATTTTGTTTTTGAGAATGTGACTGGTTTACATTCGGCTAAAGATAAAAATGGGGATAGTTTTTTTACTCATGTTCTTAGAGCTCTAAATTCAGCTGGTTACAAAGTATATCAACACTTATTCAGAACTGAATTGTACGGAATTCCGCAAAGGAGGAGACGAGTTATACTTATCGGTTGCAGGGATAATTTTTCTACAACAGGAGACATTTCCGTTCCTGAAACTGGGGAGTGCCCCTTAACCATAAACGAGATTTTTGCAGACCTGCAACATATTCAGGCCGGTGAAGGCGAGATTAGAGGAGATGGTAGAAAGGCGTCAGCTAAACGGAATGCTTGGATGGTTGAAAATTGGATTTCAGATGACTTGTTTTCTGTCACCTATCATCAAGCTCGTCCCACCAATGACCACGACAAGGAAATATATCGTAGAGCCGTGGAAATGTGGAACTCCGGCAAGCAGCGCTTCAATTACGCCATAGACCAGCCTAAGAATAAGCAAACGCATAAAAATACAAAGTCCTTCCTTGATAGATTCAAGGTCATAGGCGGAAGTGAAACATCTTCCCATACCGTAGTAGCTCATATAACAAAGGATGGGCATTATTATATACACCCGGATATTCGTCAGAATCGTTCAATTACTCCTCGAGAAGCGGCGAGATTACAGACATTCCCTGACAATTATTTCTTTGAAAGCGCAACGAATAAGGACGGCCGAGGTAGTGCCTATAAACAAATAGGAAATGCTGTACCTGTTAAGTTAGCTAGACTAATTGCAGAGGCTTTAAAGAAAAAGTTCATGTAGCCGTTTTTTCCGTGGATAGACTGTCTCCTGAGTATTTGCTGCAATTTGGAATAAAAGCGGTATAAACTGGTGCCCATTTTTTGACACATTGGAAGCTTTTTTTAAGCACCCTTCTTGTGTACATGAGGCGTGTAGCTTTCTTATATCATCCGGTAACCTCGGATGTCAATCCATTTTTGGCGCAATTTTGTAGCGTAAGCGCAGCGAGGGCGCGGCGCGCAGCGCCGTAAGCCGTGCCGGAGCGGAAAAATGGCGCCAAAAATTTGCCGTCATCGGGGACTCGGCAAACTTCCGGTACAGCTCAGGTCTCTGGTAACCCAGCGCCAGTGAGGCCGTTCTTTGTTGTAGTATTTCAGCCATTCTGCCGTCATCTCCATAGCTTCTCCCAGTCCTTCCGCCAAGTCCGGACTAATGTCATACTCCGAAGCTATCTGAACATGGGCCTCTGCTCCGTTCAGGGCATCCAATGCCTCCTTTCCTTGAACTCAGCGCTGTAACGCTCTCTCTTGTGTATGTTTTCGTTTTGCATGTGCGTGTATTGGTCAAATGATACGCACGCCTGTTGTGTTGCACAAGCTGAAGGGCTTACCCCACTGTCTTAAATTTCGCACCATTATAGTTTGCCCCGGCAAGGAGACATCACAGACAGGGATGCCTGGGCGGAAATGATTGCGTGGTTTCGTGAGCAGGCGTTGGAGATGAGGCCTGACTTCAGGCAGCTGGTAACTCAGTAAGTTTCCTCCAGCACCCGAGCCATTTCCTCCGGGGGCATATTCAGCGCGCGGAACAAGCGAGTGCGCATCATGCGCGTGATGCCCAATGCCTGCATTGCGGCCTCCACGGAGGGGAACACGCCGTTATGAAGCATGCGCTCTACCATAAGGGCGTTTGCAAGGTGAACGGCGCGTTTAGAGGGCCTGTGGCCCTTTTTGAGTACGGGGGGCGGGTTCCCGGGGGCGCAGGGGCGAAGCACCTTGCCTCCCTTGGCGTTGAGCCCCAGCGAAAAGCTCATTGTATCCGTGGTGATGGACATGCCGTGTATCGGTTCAGTTTCAGGCTCTGGGCATCGGCATCATAAGTGATGCTCTCATACAGAGCGTGGAAGATTGTATCTAGCGCGGAATCCGACATACGGCCCACCAGTCCCTCAATATTGGCGAGAGCCTCGCTGATATCCCCGCGCTCAATGTGAGGCAGCTTCTGCTGCAGCACTGCCAGCACGTCCTTATCTCTGGCTAGAGTAGCCAGATGGAGGGCGACGGCCTTTTCTACCGTCTCGGCGGAGAAGCCGGTGAAAGCGCACTCGCCCGGCTTCTTCTTATGGGTGCCGCAAACATAGTACCGGCGGATTGTGCCCCGGCGGTTATTATAAACCGAATACAGCACGCGGCCGCAATCCGGGCAACACAGGATGCCACGCAGAGGGTACACCAAGGAATCATGTAAATCTGTGCGGAGCTGCTTGGTGCCCTGTGCTGCCATCACTTTGTTGGCCTTATTCCAGAGGGTCTCTGTAACCAAGGCCTCATGCTTGCCCGGGTATTCCTCCCCCTTGCTGGTGATAACCCCGACGTACAAGCGGTTGCGTATGATGCGGCGCACCGCCTCAGAGTTCCACGCTTTGGGTTCAGTCTGGGCCCCGCGAGTGCGCTGCATGGCTGCACCGGTATCGTTGAGCCACTTTGCTACTTCACCCGGGTGTTCACCCGCGGCAACCTTAGCGAACATCGAGCGCACGGCCTCTCCCTCGGTGGGGTCAATGTGAAGGAAGCGGCGGTCATCCAACACGTACCCATACGGCGGGCGGCCTGCATTCCACATGCCTTGCTGTGCCAATGCTGCGGCCTTGTGCGAGATACGCTCGCGGGTCATGTCGCGCTCGAACTCGGCGAAGGAAGAAAGCAGATTGATCAACATGCGGCCCACGGGAGTGGAGGTATCCACGTTCTGGGTGACAAGCACCAGCGATACCCCGAGCTCGTCAAACTCGTGCGTCAGGTTACTGAAATCACGCAGGGAGCGAGAAAGACGGTCCAGTTTGTAGGATACAACCACGTCTATCTTGCCGTCGCGGGCATCCTGCAGCAGGCGCTGCATCTCCGGGCGGTCCATGGTACCACCGGACACGGCCACATCCGAGTAGGTGTCCGCGTGCACCCAGCCCTGGGCTGCGTGTGCGACAATATGCTTGATACAGCTATCAATCTGGGCGTCAATGGAAGTAAAGGCCTGCTGCATGCCGAAGTCGGTGGACTTGCGGGCGTAAACCGCGCAGCGCTTGTACGCAAGTGGAGAATCGGTCATTTTGTAGAAAAGGAAGTGTTTGTGGAAAAGAAACGGTTGCCGGAGATACGGAACCCTGCGATTTCACGGGCCACGGCGGTGAGTGATTTGTAGGTGGCGCCGTCGTATGCGAAGCGGCCACCGTCTAGGGCGTACACCGTGTATATACGCCCATTAAACGCTTTCTTGGCAAAGGCACCTGGAGTGGCAAGGCGTGCCGTGGGTGAGGCGGAATCTACGGTTTCCGCCTTTGGCGCTGCCGGGATGATTTGCTCCTGTACCTTGGGGCTCTGGCAGCGCACATAAGGGGAACGCTCGCGCAGCTGAGTGAGGTCGGCCAGCTGCTCCGCCTTGGTGACGGCCGAGGCTGCCAGTCCGCCGTAACACAGGCATCGCAGTCGCCATGCGATACGGCGACGTAGCAGAGCGTAATTATGCGAGTAACATGCGGTTCCCCACACGCGGCCCCATTCCTCCCTGAGTTCTCGGGGGCTCATGGAACTGAGGGCCGCTATGCGCAGCTCCAGCTCCTTTTCCGTGATACATGGCTTGATGGTGTACGGCATATCTTCGGGGCGTATGTTTAGGCATCCATCTCGGCGGCTTCACCGGCGTCGGCCACAATCTTGGCGTCGGGCATCACCTCCTGAGCGGGGATGCGCTTGCCGGCGACACCGAAGAACTTACGACCGGAAATGTTCTTGTAGCCGGTGATGGCGCGGGCGGCGTGTGTCAGGGAGCGGAACTCTGTACCAAGCTCGCCCATATCGATGTCCATGGAAACAGAACCGTCCTCATTCACGATAGCCGTGTAAAGCTGGCCCTTATAGATTTTCTGGAGCTTGGTACCACCCTCGGGCAGCGGGGTGAACATGCCGAAGATACCGGTGAGGGACTTGGGGGCACAGGACTTGCGCTGCTTGGCGGGGCCCTGCTGCTCTGCTCCGTCGGGGGCCTCTGCTACTTCAACACCGGGCTGCTGCTCGGTCTGATTCTCCCACGGAGCGGTGTCCATCACGAACTGGAGGGCGGCATTGCTGAGGGTGGCGGCTAGGTGAGAGTTGCCGTCTTCGTCCACGGTGTTGTGGGTTTCAACGAGGCCCTTCTTTTTGAGGACGGTGAGGAGGCCCTTCTGCTGAGCGGTGAGCGGCGTGGGGAGAAGCACCTCATTGCCCGGAACCTCATTCATGTGAGCGATGGTCTGAAGGAAAGAAGCGGCAGTGGAGCTGATGGTGTTTTTGATGTCGATATTATTCATTGTGAGTTGTTTAGGTTGTTATCTAAACCTGCGCCCACTTTACTCTTGGTCTCCGAGTGTAGCAAGCTTTTTCAGCAAGTTTTTTCTGTCTTTATTTGTTCATTTTCAGAACTTTGCGATTATTAGTGTGTTGCAGGGGCAAAAAAATTGAGGTAGGATCGCTTAATTTTGCTTTTTCGCGGCTGACAGCGCTACAAATGCTGGCCAAAATGGCCGGAGCAAGCACATCGCAGATCGCTTCTATACGTTGCTGATAAGTGATTTTTGGTTCCTTCTTCATCTCATTAGCGAATGGCCCGTACTCTGAAGCCGAAGCCGCAGAGTACGGGCCGGGTTAATCACAGCATATCAGAGACAAACTGGATGAACTCTGCATCATGATTGCCCGCATTACGCAGCACCGGTATTGATACCGTTACCGTGCTCTTGTTCGGCAAGGTCACGCTAACGGTAGACAGCAGCCACTTGGTCGCACTGAGCGGCTTACCGCTGTGAGCCAGCTGTGCAATGGCCGTCAGCAAGGAACGGCCCGCGCGCTTGAAGGCCATACCGCGGATGGTCCACATGGCCATGGCGTAGTCGCTGTCCTTGAAGCCGTAGGGGAACTCGCCAGCTACGCCGTCGGGGCGCTTCACTAAGACCTGGCACTGGAGCACCGTCTGATACGAGGGGCGCTTATTGTTAATCCATTCCAGCGTGCCACCGGCGGCGATGACATCCTCCAGCTTATCAAACATCAGCGGACGCTGCTCGGAGCCGTAGGGGAGGTCCTCTACATAGAACTTGCGGCAGCGCAGGACGGTGATCTCCAGAGGAGTGCTGCCCTCGGACAGCAGGGTCTCTTTATTCAGCACGATATTACCCGGGCGGAAGGTGTAAGCAAGACTGCCTACGCCCTGAGCCACGGACAGTGTGGGAATACGGAGCTCCGACCGGAGGATTTCGCCCTCGAATCCGCCGGTGGCACCGGCGGTGGTGATGGAGGTGATTTCGGAGGGCTCATCAGAGCCCATGAACGGCTTAATAGTATCACTCATGTTTTCAGTCTATTATGGTTAATAGTTTTTGCAGATTGTCCCCTTTCGCTCGCCTGGGCGCACCAGATTGCGCTCGGTAAGCCAGCAGGAGAGAGCTGTTTTCATGCTGCCTTTGAAGCCGTGCTTGGCCTTGGCAACAAAGAAATCTTCCAGTTTGCCGATGTCGACGGCGGTGCATGCGGTGATGAAGTCCTCGGGCGTAATGCCTGGGAGGTCGCCACCGGTCCACGACTCGTCATCGGGGGCAGAAGTTTCACTATGTGGCAGCGCGTCAAAAATGGCTGCCGGTTGGGCCACGACACCCGAGTTTGTCGCGTATCCGAGGTGATAGCCGGGAATATCATGACCGGACAAGGTCATTTGCGTTGCCGTGTTGCGTACAGCATCGCACCAAGGCTGAACGATGGCCGCGACATCCAGCATGCGGGACATGAGGCCCGGTGTGGGGGTGTCGCTGTTCTGCACCACATCGGGGATGCTGATACCAGCGCACTTGCGGGCGAGAGGCAGGACCTTGTTAATCAGGCCCGGACACGTGGCCTGTTTGCGGCAGTATCTGCACCCCTCAAAGGGAATGCAGGGGCGCTTACCTCCGCGCATGCTGGCGCGGGCGATAATGGTCCGGATTCGCAGGTCCAAGTTGGCGAAGTCCCCCTCGCGGGTGAAGGTGTGCTTCTGAATGTACCTTTGACGGGGCTGGCAAATTGAGGCCTCCACGGTGTTGACCTGAGGGAAGTGCTCGAACACGCCCAGCGTATAAGCTGCCACCTGTGCGTTATCCTCGGGGGCGGTAACCCGGGAGCGGTCCATCTTCCAGTTGACCAAGGCGGCGCGGTCGCCATCTACGGCCAAGAAGTCAGCAGTGCCGTGTGTCAGGCCGCCTGTAATTTCCAGCTTGATCCCATGAAAGACCTGTGGTGATTGCATAGTGGCCAGAATGGCATCGCGGTGCTGGAGGCAGAAGATCACACAGGCGGCCTGTGCATTGGGCAGGCCTTGGGTGCTGCCATTTTCAACGCACTCGCGGAGTTTGGTGGACTCATCAGCCTGAGCGTTGCTACCGGGGCGTGAGGAGAAGCTGGGGCACACCTCACGGTATGCGAGTGAGCCGGGAGAGAAGCGCGCATGCTTAGCCATGGCAGTGCTCCTTCCTATGTGCGGCCGGAACCGCGTTCGATTCTATTTTTCGTTTGTTCATTATCGGATTTCGTTGATGAATGAGGGGGTAAGGTCGCCGTCGGTGATGAGGGCAATATTGGCGCACTTGGCGGCCACGCGCTCGCATGTGTCGGCCTCGCATGTGCCGTCGGCGAATACCACGAGCTGGCGGGATGAGGCGCCGTGTGTGCGGTGTACACGGCCAAGGGCCTGTGTCAAATCAATGGCCGAGAACGTGGGGCTAATGAGAGCTAGACGGGGTTTCTGCCCAGTAGGGTCATGCAACGATACGCCCACGCCGCCAGCGGCAATGTTGCAGATAACGAGGGGGATGCTGTTAGTCTGGAAGGCATCCACAATGCGCTGGCGCTCGGCCTCACCCTGCCCGCCGGTGATAACGGCATTGCATTTCAGCCGCTCACACAGGGCCTCCACCGTGTCCTTGAAGTTCACGAAGATGGCTACGCTTTCGCCCTGGGTCATAGCATCCTCTGCCAGTTCGGCAAGAACGGCCACCTTGCACATTTCCACGGCGGCACGCGCCCGGAGAATGATGATCATCTGCGTGGCTATCTTGGCGTCCAGCTTTTCGGCTAAGTCATCGAGCTTCTTCGTATCGTCGGCACGGGTGGCGAGCCTCAGCTCCTGAGCCATGCGGGAGTAAATAGACTGAATTTTGGAGGCATTACCGGTGTCAACGGCACGGGCCTCCACGCGGGTTTTGGGGAACTCCGGGATATCGTCGAGCGTCAGGCGTGACCCCTTGGCCGGGAATATGGCATCATGCAGGCGGCGCAGTTCATCCTCACCACCGTAGAACTTCCAGCCGTATTGGCCGCGCCTGCAGCCATGATTAGCGGCCCAAGCCCAGAACATGCCCTCCGGGAACAGGCGCAGGGCCGCACCGATGGCGAAGCAATCCATGGGGGAGATAAACGGGGTGGCCGAGCAAAGCAGAGTCTTAATGCCCTGACGAGCGACGGCCGTCAGTAACTGGGCATTGGTGGTGCCGTAGTTGCGGCAGCGGTGAACCTCATCGAAGACGAGGAGGGTATCAGGGGCAAGTGACCAGCGGAAGCGCACCTTCGTCTTACCCGAGAACGTCTTGAAGGAACTCTTGGCGCACAGGGGGTGTTTACCGGTGCGGATGTTTTCGTAGTTGGTAATCAGGGCTACATCCACGCCAAAAGCGGCCGCAACCCTGCACCATGCAGGCAGCGTCGCTTTGGGTGCGATTACGGCCAGCTTAAGGCCCAAGCGCGCGGCGGTGTCGCACGCCACGTAAGTTTTACCTGCGCCGGGCACGCTGGCATCCAGAGCGCAGCCGTACCGCAGCAGGCTACTGCGGAGCCGTGCCGCGTGTTGTTCCTGCGAGGGAAGGAGTTTGAGTGCATCGTTCATACACCCAACAAGGGGCATGAAAAAAGCAAACTCTCCGACTTTTTTGCATTTTTTCGGTTTTTTTTGAGAAAAATCGGAGACTTTTGAAATTTGGTGCCCCTTGTTTTGTGTGGGTCACATGTAACCGGCCCCGTTAAGAAGACATGAAAAATCAGCATTACATCAAAGCAATAATCGAGCTCATGGCTAAGGCCGAGAGCCGCCGCAATATGTGGGAGAACATGGAGCACTTCTTTGGCGACAATGGGCTCGTTGAATACGCCAGGCTCAGAGAAGTATGCTCTGAGGGTGCAGCGCTCATGCTGGATATTATTCGGCAGTATTTCGAGGTCGGGTTATTCGACATGCTCGATCACAGAGCGTCAGCAGAGGAGATTCTGATGGAAGTTCGCGCCTTAGAGGAGAAGGCGGAAGAACTGAGGCAGCGCTTCGAAGCCGAGCTGCGCCACCAAAACGCCAGAGGAAAGGAGATGCGCTAATGAGCCGTCGCACTTATGCCCTTGACTTCGAGACCTACTACGACAGGGAGGTCTCCATTACCACGCTGGGAACGTACGGCTACCTCCACCACCCGCATTGCCACGTGTATATGGTGGCGGTGATGGAGTTGGAGTCGCCGGGGTACGAATGGGAGCCCGGAGTCGACAAGGAGGCGTTCAGCTACTGCGGTGAGCCGGAGAATATGCCGTGGGAAACACTACGTGGAGCACGCGTAGTGGCCCACAACGCCAGCTTTGACGAGGCCGTCTTCGAACGGCTCGTCGAGCAAGGTAAAGCTCCGGCCGACTTGAATCTGGAGTGGTGCTGCACCGCAGACATGGCCGCCTATCTGGGAGCCCCGCGCTCCCTCAAGGAGGCGTGCCAACTGCTGCTCGGCAAGTACATCTCCAAAGAGACGCGCGACGAGATGCGAGGCATAACATGGGCCGAAGCCGTAGATCGCGGCTGGGAACAAAAGCTCAAGGATTACTGCATGTTCGACACCCTCATGTGTGGGCAGCTGTGGAAGGAGTACTCTCATAAGTGGCCCGAGCACGAGAGGCGCATATCCGCGCACACGCGACGCATGGCCCGCGAGGGTATCCATGTTGACCGGGCAATACTGGAGGAATCACGCCGAAAGGCCGCAGCCGTGCTCATTGATGCGCGGGATAGCATACCGTGGGCCGGTAGAGCACCGCTTACCTCACACAAGGCTATTGCCGCCCAGTGCGCTCTTGAGGGCATCCCCATGCCCAGCAGTCTCGCCAAGGATAATCCGAACACCATCAAATGGATGGAAACGTACGGGGGCGAGCACCCGTGGATACAGGCCATCTATACCCACCGATCGGCCAACACGCTACTGGAGAAGCTTAACACCCTGTCTGAGCGCGTGCGGCCTGATGGTGATGCCGAGGTAAACCGTCTCCTGTATTGCGGAGCGGGTACCGGGCGCTTCTCTGGCTTCGGCGGCTTCAACATGCAGAACATGTACCGCGGCGAACGGTACGGAGTGGACATGCGCCGCATCTTCATACCGCACCCGGGCAACGTTTTCATCATATCTGATCTTGCTCAGATTGAGGCCCGTGTGGCCCTGTACCTTGCGGGCGATGAAAAGCAGCTCAACCTGCTGCGTGATGGTACCAGCATCTACGAAGTGCA
The DNA here is from genome assembly GCA_947589345.1 of uncultured Akkermansia sp. GTDB lineage: Bacteria > Verrucomicrobiota > Verrucomicrobiia > Verrucomicrobiales > Akkermansiaceae > Akkermansia. Next base: position 25,240 of record CANQAC010000015.1, on the reverse strand, counting down.
CGCCCGTGCCACCATGGGGTACACCGGCACCGCCCCCCTCAAGAGCGCTGATCCGGACCTGTACCGGCTCGCCAAGGCCCGCGTGCTGGGGCTCGGCTATGGATGCGGGGCCGCCAAGTTCATGCTGCTGGCCAAGACCATGGCCGGCGTTGATTTGACACTTAGTCAGGCGAAGGTACAGGTGGCGGATTTTCGCCGTAAGAACGCGATGCTGGTCAACCTTTGGAGCAATCTGGAGAAGCACTTTAAACGGCACAACGGTCAGGACTTTCATGTGCCGCTGTACAGCGGGCGCGAGCTCATATACCGCGATATTCACCCCTTTGCCGGGGAGTGGAGGGCAACGGTGCAAGGACGCGTTTCTGCGTACTACGGCGGGAAGCTCTGCGAAAACGTCACACAGGCCACGGCCCGTGATATTTTCTGCTGCATGTTGCTTGCCCTAGAGGACGCCGGGTATATCTGCCGCTTCCACGTACACGACGAGGTGGTGCTGGAGGTGCCCGAGGCCGAGGCGGAATTCGCCGCAAAAGAGGTACAGCAAATCATGAGCACGACCCCGGAGTGGATGCCTAGTTGCCCGCTCGCCGCCGAAACTATCATATCAACCCATTATTGCAAATGATCACCACAACTTCGTCCGCGACAAGTGCTGCCGACAGCACGTCGACAGTGCCCCGCTTTTTCGCCTTGCCGAACCTCTCCAGCCAAGAGGTATCGCGCGTTGACCCCGTCGCCTTTGATGAGAAGCCGAGGAAGGATACAAAGGCCAGCCACACGGCATACGCCACATCTCCGGACACGAAGGACTGTTTCCTGAGCTTCTATCAGGGCCAGCTCGAAGGCGTACGCGTGAGTAACAGTAACCCTGCAATATTTTTGCACGGTCTCCTTGCAGACTACGAGGCACCGCTCACGCAGGAGCAACGCTTGCGCTGCGTGGATAAGTGCAAAGTGAAGCCCACTTTTGTAAGCGAATCCTACTCCGGGGGCACCCATGCCTTCTGGCTGTTTGAGGCTCCCGTGCCGCTGCTCGGTACCAGCAACACACATGAGTTTTTGGCCATCGCCAAGCGTGAACTGGCTATTGATCGCGCATTTGAGCAGTTCGACGAATCCGCATTCTTCAACACGGCTCAGTACTTCCACAGGGGTTGGAAGTGGACACCCACCGGGACCGCTCCGATACCCATGGAGCGGCTGATGCTGTGGCTTAGTCGTTCATGGAAAAAGTACGATTGGGCCTCCCAAGGCGTAGAGATGCCCCTCAGTCGCGTGAAGGAGGAGGTTGACAAGCGATACCCTAGTCGTTGGTCCGGGGACTTTCGCGAGGGCTCGCGCGGCGTGCGTTTTTGGGACCCTACGGCTGACAATCCCACGGCAGCCGTCGTCACCCCCAGCGGCATGATATGCTACACGGGCGGTACCAGCTTTATGTCGTGGAATGCCATCTTTGGCGATAACTTCTGCGAAAGCTACGAAAGCGAGACCGAGGGGGCGGCCCTGCGTGATTGCTACTGCGTCAATGACAAGTTCTGGCACCGCCAAAAGTGCGTCAGTGACACCGTGAAGCGTCCGCGCTGGCGCTGCTATAACCGTACCAATGCTGAGTCTTTGCTGGCCGAAAAATACAGCCTGCGCCGTCGCCGTAAGCCCGGTGAAGACGCTTCGCAGCTGGAACGTGTTATCAGCACCGTTATCAGCATGAAGACGCTGGACGGTGCCGTGCCAATACTCTTCTCCGATGAGGAGACCGCAACTATCAATGGACGCACCTATCTCAACATCAGCGTGGTTGAGGCCATGCAGCCCGAGCGCACCAAGGGAAAACACTGGGGAGACGGTTTTCCGTGGCTTGCGGAGTTTCTGGAGAATCTTCTCGGTGACTCCGACAAGCGGCAGCTGATGGCCTTCATGAGCTGGTTGGCCTACGCGTACCAAGGAGCATTGAAACACAAGCCACGCCGCGGGCAAGCCGTTTTTATTGCCGGTGGTGCCGGTACAGGTAAATCCTTCTTGTCCGAGTGCATATTGACCCCTCTGTTCGGCGGTAGCTTCGATGCCACCGATTTTCTGTGCGGTCGCACCCGCTTTAACCGCGAGCTGTTTAGCTGCGGCCTTTGGACGATCAACGATGCCACCCCACTGAAGGACACCAGCTCCCACGAGCATTATTCTGCCATGGTGAAGAAGCTCGTGGCCAACAGCACCTTTGCATTCGAGGGCAAGTTCATAGAATCGGAAAAGATACCGTGGCTGGGGCGCGTGGTGGTCACCTGTAACACCGATGCTGAAAGCCTACGCATTCTACCGGTGGTGGATATCAATAACTCCGACAAACTCATGTTCTTTCGCAGCACCGACAAGGAGCTGGAGGAAAAGGACCCCGAATCGAAGGTCGCAGCAGAGCTGCCCGCCTTTGCCAACTATCTGGCCAACTACGAGATACCGAAGGAGTGTCAGGGTGGCGCCCGCTTCGGTGTCGCGGGATACATGCACCCGGACCTCAAATCGGCGGCAGAGGAACAAGGCGCAAGCGGTACCTTCGCCGAGATCTTGGATACCTTCCTGCGAGGGTACTTCATGGAGCCAGACGTGAACGAGCTACGAGGAACCGCCAGCGAAATTTTCTCACTGATGAGCAACGATGAAGCCGTCCGACCTCTTGTGGACAGGTGGCTTAACCCCATATCGGTGGGCACACGTATGGGGCAGCTGCGTGCCCGTGGTAAGTATCCATTGGAGCAAAACGGCCGCACGTGGCGCATCACCAAGGCCGACTTCATCAAGTACCGGGAAGGAGGGCCGCAGCAATGAGGAGTAACACGGCACAGAGCGGCATCGTTACCCTGTACCCCAACACCCTCCCATCAAGGGTGTTGGGAACGGTGCTACGTGTAGATATAGCTGTCTGTCAATTAGTTAGGCGACTCTGCTACACCCTTAACACCCTTATTTTCAAATCTAATAGGGGAAATAATAATAAGGAGAAGCATGGAGGCGTAAATAGAAATATATATAAGAGTCCAAACCGGGGGTGTAGGTGCAAAGGTGTAGAAGGGAGGTGCCGACCATGAGCCGCCGCGATTCGTATGCCGCCCGCGAACATGCCCGCAACCGTGCCTACAAGGAAGCGTATCAATCGGAGGAATTCATCCGGTGGGTGGCATCGCTGACACCGGAGCAACGCGAGAATGCCGAGCGCCTGGGCCTGCTTACCTACCAGCTTGATAAGGAGAGCAGCGGGCGCAGCGTGGAGGACTTGCCGCCCTCATTAGCCCCGCGTACGGAGGATGCACCAGTGGAGGAGATCGCCAATGCCAGCGACACGCTTGAAGCTGAATCCGAGCTCGCCGCGGCCCAATGCCGCATGCTACGCTCTTTCCTCATGCGCAACAACAACCCGGAGCTGCAGTGGGCTTGCATGTGCTATCTGGCTGGCAACGGTACCTGCGAAGCACACGCCGAGCGCCTCGGTATATCCAAGCAGGACTTTCATTACCACGCGGCCAATGCCCAGCAGGTTTTAGGCATTACCCGCCGCGCGGGCCAACGCTCCGCCCGGGCCCGTCAATCATACCGCATGATGAACCGACGACGGTCCTGATTTGACATGCCGACCTCGGCATGGACACAGCGACAGAAACCTCCAGCATGGCCCACGATACCAAGCAGCTTGCCCCTGCATCAGAGGATGCTTATCTTGTTGACAAGACAAGCACATTTGGTGCCGTGCGAAGCGGGCTGGCGGGCATCGAATTTACCGGCACCGGCTTGGTGATTTCAACACCTACCGTGAGCGAGGAGGACTACAACGACATGTTCAACATGGTGCTCTCTCTGAATAAATCATGCCATTGGCTTCTAGGTGATGCGCTGCTCCTTGGTGATACCCAGTGGGGGAACCAGTACACAGAGTCGAAGTACGATGACGCCCGTAAGGCGACCGGCCTTTCTCTTAGTACACTGCGTAACATCGTCTACACTTGCAAGAAGTTCCCCCGCAGCGCACGTCACAGCGACCTGAGCTTTACGCATCATCTGGAGGCGGCATCTATCAAGGATTCACCCGAGGCACGCGAAAGCGTCCTCCGTGAAGCATCCTCCAAGAGGATGAGCGTGAAGGACCTGCGTTGCGTCGTTCGTGAGGTGAAAGCCGAGCGCATGACCGATGAGGCCAAGGAGAAAATATGCCCCAATGATGACCGCCCCTTTGGCGTGCTGAGCCTGCCCACCAAGGAGGAGGCAGCCTCTGCGCTTCCTATTGCCTTTGAACTGGACAAGGCCGTGGTGTGGTTGCTCAAGAATCCGGTTGATAGCCTGACGCCTGAGCACCGCATCCAGCTGCAGGAGCGGCTGGCCCCGATTGTTGCGTATGCCGCCCAGCTCACCGAGGCCGGAGTACATCATTGATTGCTGATTTGACACGCTGACAGGAGTATGAAAGCGTCGCTCCAGACAAATGTCGCCGCTCAGGCGCCTGCGGAGAGTCGTTCCCCTCGGGACAGGAGGGGTATGAAGGCTTCCAGCGCGTGCTGAGTCTCTCTCGGACTCGACTCTTTTTGAAGGTTTGAGCGAGAATTATTTTTTACGGCTTCCCACTTTTTCGCCCATCGCCGTCAGGCCTCTGGGAAGCCGCAAATATCTGACGGCGATGGGCTCCAACGTCGGCTAAAGGACATAAGTGCATAGTTACCGGGCGGGAAGTTCAGCACGAATTTTCCGCCCGGTTTCTGCTACAAATCGCTTTGCAATAAGACACAACGGATGGATTGCTTTCCACCCCGCATCGAGGTAATTAAATTGTCGTTATGAACACAAATCCTACATCTAAAAAGGAGTTTGAGCCCCTCTTTGAGCCTGGTCGGTTACTTATTCACCGCTTGTTGATGAGCTATGCCGACCAAGGGCATTTTACGCATTATGATCTCATGTACGCGTTCTATCGCCACATGACCGGTGACTTCGGCAACCTCTGTGCCTCTGATAAGCAGGCCAACCGCGATGCCATCCGTACCGGTGACCGCATCCTATCGAAGTACCGCTTGCCTCACGGCCACGACGTCTACATTGAAACCACCGCCGTGTACGAGGGCAGGCGTGAAAGCACCACTATCTACCCCTGCAGTGAATATTGATACCTTTGGCCATGTACGAGTACCGTATTTCGTGACTGATTCCGGGCGAGAGGTGCCGAAATTGCATAAATCATTGAAAACAAGCAGAGAAAATTGTGCTTTTGTTGCTTTTTCCTCTGGCTTTTATCGTGATGCAGGAGTAAATTAACACCGACAAGAACCATAAACCACTTAGATTCAATGACACTCAAAGAACTACAGTACCGCGCCGGATTTGACCTCGCTTCCTTCTTTGCCGCTCAGGAGAACTTCATAGAGGCCATGGAGGATCTGCGCAAGTATCACCGCAAGAACGCAAACCGTACGGCCTGCGCCGAGCTGATGGCCACTCGTGTTGCCGAGATTGGCGGATTCGCTGCTCAGATACTCGCCAAGGAGCGGAAAGAAAATACTTCCTCCTGCGATAATATGCTGGAAAATGCCCAGTTTGCCGCCCGTAACCTGCTGCACCAGTACTCCAAAATATCCGCTTACAGAATCCCGGTGGACCCGGACATCATCACCGAGGCCCAGTCCATTCTGTAAGAGGCACCCCCGTCATTTACACCGGCCCCGAGGGAGAGGGTCGGTGCACTTGGCCATCACTGATTGCATTATGGCATGCTCTGCCATATTCTTTCCAGCGTTGAATTGATGTCTCTAAGCTCCGATGAGTTGTCGGGAGTGTATATATCATCAATCTCTTTCTTAATACCATCGAGTGAGCTTTCTATATTTCGCAGCTTGGAAGATATATCTCTTAGCTCATACGAATAATCTTGGTAGCTATGTCCCGCATCAATGCTTCGTACAGCTTTAATAACTTGGGTTTGGTTGTACGCCATGTATCCGAGAAGCGCAAGGCCCGTGATAATGTAAACGTGAACCATAGCCCCCATACCTCGACGTCCGGGCTTGGGCTGGTCCTTGTTTTCTGAAGATGCTGTAGTGTTCGCAATTGATTCTTCTTTCATGCTTTCAGTATATCGAATAGTGCACGCTATTGCAATACAAATAGCCGCTATCATTTGACACCGGGGCCTGAGGTATGGGCTCCGGTGTCATTTCTCGCGAAGTTGCCGACAAGATACTCGATGCCGACTTCGCCAACATTGTGCAGAAGGTTAAGGACGGTAAGACGCTATCCTCAACCGAGCGTGCCCGCGTACAGGCCCGTGCGGCCGGTAGTACCGAGACGCTATCGGTGGCCAAGACGGTTGTGGAGCTAGCCGCCGCGTTGGGTGTCACACGTCGAACAATTAGCGCGTGGCGTAAATTACCGGGGGCCCCGCAGCCCGCCGCCAACGGTAGCCATTCCGTGACCGCATGGCGTGATTTCGTCCGCGAGAATAGCCTGAAGGGAAGCGGTGAAATCACTGGTGGTCAGGTAGAAGCCCTGAAGGCACGCAAACTATTGGCTGAGGTGGAAGAACGCGAGTTGAAAGTGGCCGTGAAAAAAGGCGAGTACGTTCTCATTGAAGACGTGCGCCGCCGGTGGGTGATGCTGGTGGGCAAGGCTATTGCCCTCATGCGCGCCAAGTTCGAGAACGAGCTGCCGCCCATCATGAGCGGGCTCGATGCCCAAGGAATCCGGGAGGAATCCGGCAAAGCAATCGATGAGATTTGCCGCTTGCTCCATACGGGAGAAGGAGAAAAATCGGCATGAGCTCGGTATTGGAAAATCGCTTTCTTCACCTGTGGGAACACAAAGGCGGGGCACCGTTGGAGCGTGAGTACCGCTTTCACCCGGAGCGCCGATGGAAGGCCGACTTTGCCCACCTTGGTAGCCGCACCATTATCGAAATCGAAGGCGGTGTCTGGTGCCATGGTCGTCATACGTCACCCAAGGGCTTCATGGCAGACGCCGAGAAATACCTCACGGCTACATTGTCCGGTTGGACTGTAATACGCCTGACATCACCCCAGCTAACACCGGAAATCATTGAGCAGGTAATCGAATATGTCCGCAGCAGAGAAACTTGACCGTATATGGAGGGAGGCATGGAGACCTCCGGACCGCCAACCCGTGTGGAGGTGGGCCGAGGAACACGTGCGCTCCATACCGTACAGTCCGATGCCCGGACGTTTTCGCGTTGAAAACTCCCCCATGATTAGGGAGGTCATGGAGGCTATCGTTGACCCGCGTATACGTCTGGTCAGCATCATTGCATCCGTGCAGAGCAGCAAGACGACCGCGCCGGAAATAACCCTCTGCTACATCATTGCCAATTTACCCGGGCCCACGCTTTGGCTGGACCAGACCGACGAGGATGCCAAAGACCAAAGCGAAGGACGCCTCCAAAAGCTTTTTGATGAATGCGCCCCGGTGCGCGAGCTATACCCGGCCGACCGTAACAAGAAGCGCAATGCCACCATACACTTTGCAAACGGCATGACCCTGTGGGTGGCCGGTGCCCACAATAAGAGCAACCTGCAGCGCCGCTCTATCCGCTGGCTCATCGGTGATGAAACGTGGCGGTGGCCCGCTGGGCACATGGCTGAAGCCGAGGCCCGCGTGACCGCTTTCGGTTGGCTGGGCAAGTGCATCTTCATGAGCCAAGGCGGCTTTGAGGGAGACGATACCCATCGCAAGCATGATACCACCGACCAGAGGGAATGGCACTTCGTCTGCCCTCATTGCGGGGCCCGGCAGCCGTACCTGTGGCGCAATGTTCAGTGGGCCAAAGATTGCCAAACTGATGACGGAGAGTACGACTACCGTTATGTCCGTGATACCGCGCGTCTGGTGTGCAATAAGTGCTCGCATGAGTTTGAGGATACCGATGAGAACAGACGCAGGCTCAATGCCTCTGGGTGCTTTGTTGCCCGTAACACCAAGGCGGCCAAGGAGAATGTCGGTTTTCATTGGAACGCGTTATCCACTATGTCTTGGGGGGAACTGGCCGAAATGTACCTGCGCGCCAAGGTAGCCGCCAAGAAGGGTGATATCACGCTTCTGCAGCAATTCTACCAGAAGCGCTTGGGCCTGCCGTGGAACGAGTTCACCGAGGATTACACGATTGAGCAAAGCCTGTCCGACTATCTCATGGACGAGCCTTGGGAGGAGGAAGGCAAGTTCAACGGTGTGCCACTCCGTGTGCTGACTGTCGACGTGCAGAAGGACCATTTCTACACCGTAGTGCGGGCATGGAGCCCCACAGGTTCATCCCGCCTGATTCACTGTGAAAAGGTATTCTCGTGGGAGGCTCTTCGCGGGCTGCAGAAGCTCCACGGAGTCAATGATAATCTGGTCTTTCTGGACTGCGGTTACAGTACATACGACGTGTACGCGAAGTGCGCTGAATGCGGGTGGTATGCCCTTATGGGTGACCGCAAATCAACCTTCACTCACCGGACCAAAAACGGAAAGATGATTCAGCGCTTCTATTCGCCCAAGCGACGCGTCAGCGTAAGCCGCGACCGCGTGGCCACCATGTTCTATTGGAGCAATCTCAACATCAAGGATTCACTGGCCCGACTGCGTAAGAATATCGACGGCCCCACGTGGGAGGTACCAAAAGACGCGCCCCAGGATTATCTCGATCAACTGGATTCAGAGCACCGCGTGTTTGAGCGTGGACGCTGGATCTGGAAGCAGAACCGTAATCGGGCCAACCACTATTTTGATTGTGAGGCCATGCAGGTGGCCGTTGCCAGCATGCTGAAACTCATTGGACAGGAAAATGCCAATGAGGATGGGGCCTCTATGTAAGCAAGGTTTCAATAATCGTAGTGGGCGTCTTTCTGCTCGCAGTATCCGTGGGACAGGACATCATCTCGAGCTTTCAGCCACTGCTTTATCTCTTTTCGTCGTTCGTTGGCCGCGCATAAAGCACTCTCCAAGAACTAAAAACGCCACATTTGACTCCATGTGACGCGATTGCTAGGGCTCCGCGTTAGTTTTCCCAGACCGGGGTGTTCCTACCCTTGTTGACGCCGTTGGAGGCCTTGCTGGGCGTAATACATCTAACCGTCACCTTTTGACATGCCAGCTGGGGGTATGGATATCCCGATTTTCTGCGCACACACGAAACAAGAAGACACGGCAGCCTTAGTGCCGAACCCGCGCAACCCCAACACGCACCCGAAGAAGCAGATTGAGCTTCTCGCCAAAATTATCAAGGCACAGGGCTGGCGTAATCCCATCGTTGTATCGAACCGCTCCGGCTTTGTGGTAAAAGGCCACGGTCGGCTTGCAGCCGCACAACTACTGGGCTGCGATAAGGTCCCGGTTGATTATCAGGACTACGCCAACGAGGCTATTGAATGGGCCGACATGGTGGCCGATAACCGCATCGCTGAACTGGCTGAGCTCGACGACAATACACTCAAGAGCGTGCTTGAAGATTTGCGGGGCCGGATTGATATCGACCTGACGGGCTTTACCGTGCCGGACATCGAAGCCATGCTGGAGGAGAAGCAAGGGGGCAACGCCGAGAGCGAGGACAGCATAGGTGATACCGAGGGTATCACCGTCTCTCAGCAGTACGGTGTCATCGTCATGTGTGAATCCGAAGGCGAACAGGAGAAGACATACAACAAGCTCGTAGAAATGGGCTACACCTGCAAGGTTGTTGCCGTATGAAGATAGAGGTACATAACCGCGTGGACGATTTCAACAGCTATCGTGCCGCACGAGTGAAAAGCCTGTTCAATGCCCAGAACGGGTGCAACTTTGATTTGAGCATCGATGCCGACATGGGCGATGATTGGAATATCGGCGTTGTGGTTGGTCCCTCGGGCTCGGGCAAGACCAGTATCGGCAAGGTCATATTCGGTGAGAACCTGATACACGACTACACACGCGGGTGGGATGCCGACAAGCCTATTGTGGATTGCATTGCCCCCAATGGTGATTTCAATGAGGTTACCGGTGCGCTTGCCAGCGTAGGTCTTGGCGACGTGCCCGCATGGTTGCGTCCCTTTCACGTATTATCCAACGGCGAGCAATTCCGTGCGGGGCTGGCCCGCGTGCTTTGCGAGAAGCCGGAGCGTGTGGTCATGGATGAGTTCACCTCGGTGATTGACCGTCAGATTGCACGCATTGGCTCCATGGCGTTTGCCAAGAGCTGGAGACGCGGCAACCCCACAGGAAAAGTTGTTCTTCTTACCCCTCATTACGACGTGCTCGATTGGATTCAGCCGGACTGGATTATCGATACCAAGACCGGGCACTTTGAGAGGGGGTGTCTTCGGCGACCCTCATTTGAGCTCGAAATTATCAAGACGAACGGCAGTTATTGGAAGTACTTTAAGCCTCATTACTATCTGAAATTGCCCATGCCTCCGGCCGCGGAGTACTTCGTGGGTCTTGTAAACGGTGAGCTGGCTTGTCATCTGGCCGTGTGCCCGTTCTTTACTGCCCCGGGGTACCGTGCAACCCGTCTGGTTACCATGCCGGAGTGGCAAGGTGCCGGTGTGGGTACCCGTTTTCTGAACTGGGTCTGCCAATACCATTTGGATGGCAAAGGCCGATGCGGCCGACACCTGCCGACCTATTTCCACACCAGCCACCCTCAACTGGTTGCTGCTTTGCGCCGCTCACAGCTCTGGATTCAGACCTCGGCCGTGTTGTACGGCGGAAACAAGGAGCGCAGCCGAAACTCGCTGCGCCGTTCACACAGAAAAAAGATGGTGCCCGGGAGGAACGGGAAAATAAAGACGCTGCCTATGGACGGTACCGGGTACGGTGGGCATTTCCGCGCCGTGCAAGGCTTCAAATACATAGGCAAACAATCATGAATATCTTTCTCACAGGCCAAAAGAGCTTTGGCAAGGCGGTTTTCCTTGCCCTGCGTGAAGACGGGCACAACATCGTGGGCGTGGCACCGGCACCGCCCAAGAAGTATTACGACAAGCTCCATGGTATTGCCCTCCGTTACAATGTGCCGGTGGTATGTGATGCGGGTCGTCTCACGTCTGACCATATCCCCGAGGAAACAGACTTGATTGTAGCGGCCCATTCCCATTGGTTCGTATCCGACCAGGCTGTGAAGAAAGCACGCCTTGGGGCCATCGGATACCACCCGTCCTTGTTACCGCGCCACCGCGGACGCGATGCCGTCCGTTGGACCGTGGCCTGCGGGGACCCAATTACCGGTGGCAGCATCTACCGTTTGAACGATAAAGTGGACGGCGGCAATATCCTCATGCAGAGCCTGCAATTCGTCGATAGAAACTGGGGCCATCATGAGCTATGGAAACAGCTGTTTCCTGCCGGTGTCAAGCTGGTTAGAGATAGCGTCAGGCTATTAGCCACCGAGGGATTTGTGGAAGGCGCTCCTCAGGATGAACGCTTTGCCACGTGGGAGCCTCCCTTTGATCCCTCGGCCCGCTTGTTCAGGCCCGAGTTATTACAGTTGCCCCAGTAGGAAGGAATGTTTATAACTGCTTAACGGCTTAAGCTATCTCATTATAATCAATTCTCTGCAGCTTTTTGACACCCGCTTTGTGGTATGTTCACATATATTTTCAACCGACTGAAGGAACGCTCCACGTGGCTGGGTATCATCGCACTTGCCACGGCTTGCGGCGTGACGATTGAGTCCCTTCTTGCTGAACAGATTATCGCCGCGGGTATGGCCCTTGCCGGTATCGTCAGCATCATGACCAAGGACGGCACCGACAAATCTACCGAGGAAAAGGAGAGCTAATCTAATGACCATCAGCGAAATCCAGACTGATACGTGCTTCTGGCAGCGAATGCTGCGCCTTGCCGAGTACTACATGGGCAAGGTTGACGGCATTATGGGGCCTTTAACACGCGCAGCCGAGGCCAAGTGGTTGACCGCTGCGCAGCTTGCCGCCAAAGAATACGGCACCTACGACGGCCGCTCCGAGGCCGTTATTGCCACGCTGTTACCGCAGGCGCAGGTTTTGGCACGCAAGTGGATGTCCGCCGCCACAAAGGAGGCGGCGCGTCAGAGGGTATGCGTTAAGCTGATTGAAGGAACCCGCAGCTATAAGGAGCAGAATCGCCTGTATGCCAAGCGTCCCAAGGTTACCAATGCCCGAGGGGGAAGCTCATGGCATAACTTCGGGCTCGCTTTCGATTTTGGCGTGTTTTCTGAGGACGGCAAGAAGTATTACGGGGAAAGCACTCTCTACAAGGTGCTCGGCAATCTGGCTACGGCCATCCCCGGTGCCACGTGGGGCGGCACTTGGACTAGTCTTGTGGACGAACCCCACATTCAACTGTCCATGTTTAACACCATCAAGGCCGCCCGCGAGGCCTTCGAGCAATAATTCATCGCACCTGTGGCAAAAGGGGTATTCATCACAGGTTTTACCGCCGAAGAGGTCAAGGGCATACAGGCCAAAGCAAAAGCCCTCTTAATGGAGGGTAAGACCATCATGTCTTGGACAGACGGTGGCGGCACGTCTGTCACGAAGCAGTTGGTCATGCCGGTTGCTGAAGTGCTGGAGGAGTGTGCCTATGCATTACGCCGCCTCGAACCCGCCAACACCACCGGTGCCGCATTGGCCCCAGGGTCATTTGTATCCTACCGCTTCCCATTATGAATGCTTTTCAGAGATTAGCCGCAAGGCTGTTTTTCGGCGTGAATTCCACCTATGAATCCGCTAACCGTTCTCCACGTCGTGCGCAGGTCCCTGGCTCTGCTCCACGCGACGCTACGCTTGATTTGACGCCTAGTGTTCGATCGGAGCTGGTTCGCCGCTCTCGATACTTGGTGCGCAATTCCGGTTTCATCCGTGAAATCGTCGGCAGCATGGCCCTGTACTCGGTGGGGGACGGTCTCAAGCCTCAGGCCGAAAGTATCGACCACGCATGGAACCGCAAGGCCGAAGCCTACTTCAACCTCTGGAGCCGCCATGCAGAACTGACCGGCCGCTTCAACCTGACGCAATGCGAGCACCTCATTTGCAGGGCCGTCGATACAGACGGCGAGATATTCATTCACAAGGTGATGAAGGACAACGCGCCAAAAATCCAGTTGATAGAAGCTCACCGCATCGGTGATTATTCCGATACGGATAGCTTTGTTGACGGGGTGAAGCAAGATGCCGACGGCAGTCCAGTTGCCTATCGTCTTATCAGGGACGACGGCACACACGTGGACTTGCCCGCGGAACACGTGCTGCACGTATACGACCCGGATTCACCGTCGCAGGTGCGCGGGTGCCCCAGCTTGCAGCACTCCATTAACCACATCATCGATGAAATGGAGCTGCTGGCGCTAGAGAAGCATGCTGTGAAGGATAACGCTGACATAACACGTGTTCTGACTACCGCTCGCGACGATGCCGAGGACGGTGATTTTCAGTTGAGTGCAGTACGCCTCGCTGACGGCTCCGATACTTCATGGCTTCAGCGCATCCTTGGTGGCAAGCTGGTGAAGATTCAACCGGGAGAAGATATCAAGCCCTTTGAGAGTTCACGCCCGAGCCCCACATTTACCGGCTTTCTTGACCACCTGCGCCGCGATTCCGCATTGGGCATGCTTCCGTTTGAATTCGCCGCGGATTCATCCAAGCTGGCCGGGTCCGGTGTCCGTCTGACGGTGGCTAAGGCTGACCGCCGCTTTTCATACCGCCAGACGCTTCTCATTGACCGCATGCTGCGACCGCTTTGGCTGTGGGTGATTGGGCATGCTATTACCACGGGCAAGCTCGAAGCGGTAGAGAATTGGACAGAAGTGAACTTCACCACGCCCCGCCGTGTCACTGTGGATGCCGGACGTGAAGCCATGCAAAATCGCGCTGACGTACAGGCCGGACTCAAGACGCTCAGCGACCACTTTGCCGAACTGGGTATGGATTTCCATGAGGAAATTGAGAACCGCGCCCGGGAGATGCACCATATTAAAGAAACTGCCGCGAAATACGGCATTCCCCCGCAGTTGCTCTTCGACTCTTTCAAGGTTGCAATGACAACTTCTGCCTCATCTGACACCCAAAAAACGCCATGATTGATTACCTTGTTCAAGAACGCCTGTGGCTTATGGAGCCGGAAGCCTATTTGCGCCTTGCCGCGCTCCCATGCTTGGCAAGCATGCCCCAGCTATCCGCGCAAGGAGATATTGAGTGCCGCTACGAGCAGCAAGGCTCTTTAGCTACTGTGCCTATCCGTGGCAAAATGCTTCGCCGCGCTACGGATGCTGAGAGGGCGATTCTCCACGCCTACGGCTTGGAGTACACTGAGATGGAAAAGGCTGCAAAAGTCCTTCAAAAGCTCGCGGATGATCCGTCTGTGAGCGTTGTACTCCTCGATATAGATTCTCCCGGTGGCACAGTCAACGGAACGCCGGAATTGGCTCATGCCGTGCGCTCCCTTTCCAAGCAGAAGTTTGTGTATGCCTACACCGCCGGGCTGGCGTGTTCTGCTGCCTACTGGGTGGCTTCACAGTGCGATGGTATTTACGCCGCGCCCTCGGCTCGCGTGGGGAGTATCGGAGTGCTGATGCCCCTGATTGACTCGTCGGAAGCCCTTTCACAGCGCGGCGTGAAGCTCGATGTCTTTGCTGCAGGTAAGTACAAAAGCACAGGAACGCCTGGAACCTCCCTGACGGATGAACAGCGTGATCTCCTCCAACAGCAAGTGAATGACACATGGGCGGAGTTCAAAGCCGCTGTCATTCACCGCCGCCGAATGATAAGCGCAGAGTACATGGAGGGGCAGACGTTTACGGGCAAAGAGGCCCGGAACATTGGGCTTGTAGATGCCTGTGCCGACTCACTCGCCGCCGTTCAGCAAAAACTATTAGCTAGGCACAGGTAAACCCATATTTAGGAAAAGAATTAATCTTTCTATGTAATAGGATTTTAGACAATGAATCAAACCAGATGAGGAGACTCCATGCTGTATCATGCCGATTAAGCAAGGGTATCCGTCATCTAGTATAGTAAACACCCCTCCTCCGCTTATTCCATCGGTAGAGAACTCATCTGAACTATGCGGTGTATCAACTAATCCCGAAGAGTCAAATTTTACCTTCAGCAAGTGAGAAGAATATTTATCCACTGAAATTAGCCCTACGCGAGTTATTCGATGTTGGTGTACAATACGGTTTTCCTCATCGGTATTTCCCCCAAATCTATTGGGATAACCAGAAATACCTACTAGCCCACCGCGTGATAAAGCGGCGTCCTTGAATAATCCAAGAGAAGGTAATTTACTTGCAGAAGTATATAACAAGGTGTAATCATCGGGCAAAACTTCCTTCAATTTGTATATGACAAGGTCATCCTCATCTCTGATTTCATTTGGATTGTATTGGGGTAAATGGATAATTTTCCACTGAGCGTTGATAATCTTTTTATTAAGGAAGTATATATTCATTGCGTCAAACTCCTCTCTAAGCCCTTTCATGAGGTTAGCTTTGTCATGAAAAGTGTGTTTGCAGCATACCAGATATATTTCGTTTTTGTATAAGGTGATGCACCCGCTCCCGTGGTGTTCTATTCCATATTCGCCATGGTTAAAACCTAGCATCACAACGGATTGGGACATTCGCCTTAACTCATCGTCTGTATACTTTACTTTCATATACCCCTATTATACCACACTTTTTCGGCTAGGAGTGATTTTTGACACCTCCCTCAAAATATGGATACCATAGACGAACAACTCGACAATGCTGTAGCTAAAGTCAACGACCTCACAGGGCAGTTGGCTGCTGCTCAGGAGAACTTAGAGACAGTCACGGCAGAGAAAGCAACGCTGGAAGCGATCAATGCTGAGCTGACGGACAACCTCACGGCGGCGAAGGACAAGCTCGCTACTCAGGAGGTGGAATTGCACGAAGCCCACGCACAGATTGAGCGGCTCAAAGCTGACGCAAAGTCTGCCGAGCAGCGCGCTGCTGAGTTTTACGGCGCGAGCGCAGGGCGATCCGAGGCAGTCACCCCCAAAGGAGATCCGCCCACGCTACCGGTTGCGGAGAGATTCAAGGCTCTCCAGTCGCCCTCCGAACAAACTCTCTTTATCCGCTCCCTTTCTCAAGCAGAGAGGGCTGAACTTTTCGCTAACTTCTAACCACCCACCTACAGACAATTATGGCCAATACCATCACCGACCTCAAAGACGTGCGGATTTCGCAAGCCGCCCTCATGCCGTGGATGACGGAGCTTCTTCCGCTCACTGCATTCAGTACGAACTTCTCACCGGACGCGGCAGACAAGCTGGACACCATTAAAGTGCCCGTCATCGGCATGCCCTCCGCTTCCTCGGATTATGAGGGCGACTATACGGCAAACTCGGACAGTGAAGCAAGCTCTGTTCCTGTTGTCCTCAATCGCCACAAGTACAAGACTGTGCACTTGACTGCCAAGGAAGCCGCCACCACGGCTATCCCACTGTTGGAGAAGCTCGTGACCACGGCAGCTCAGCAACTTGCCATTGACGTGATGACGGACATCTTCTCCTGCATCACGGCGGCGAACTACGGCTCTCCCGCCATTCCTGCACTTCCCGCTGAGGAGTTCAACTACAAGACCATCATCAAGATACGCGAAGCCTGTGCCGCAGGTAAAATGCCGCAAGACCAGCGTTCTCTGATTCTGGATAACTCGTTCTTCTCTTCGCTGCTTGCCGATGACATTGTGGCAAAGTCGTATATCACGCCCTTGGCTCAGTCTGGCGTGGTAGATGCCAAGATCAACCGCATTGCCGGGTTCAGTCTCTACGAGACAAACTGCATCCCGGACAATGAGGAGAATCTTGTTGGCTTTGCCGCCCATCCGTCCTCGCTTGCTATCGCCATGCGCTACCTCACCCCAATAGCCAACTACGATGAAGCGGGAGCAGTTACCGATCCTGTTACCGGGCTGACTTTCGGCTATCTGCGCTACACCGACACCAAGAGCAATAAGGTATATATCACCCTTGAAGCTCTGTATGGTTACTCGGTAGTTCGCTCGGCCGGATTGAAACGTATTGTCACGACCGATTCTGCCGAGTGATTCCGTCATGTCGCTGAGTGATGAAATGACCAGGGACTTTCTCGCACTTCGTGAGGAAGTTCCTGTTTTCCTTTCCTGCGGAGATGCTTTTTGTATGGTGCTAGTCTCGCAGGACTCGCGCTCTCATGACCTCGCGCTTGGCGGCTTTTCTCCAAAGCGCAGTATCAGTGTGAGAGCGTTGCGAGCCGAGCTACCCGATAATCTCAAGGAGGGGGCGCTTGCGCTGGTGGATGGCATTTCCTATCGCGTGGGAAACATCGCCATTCGCCCCGGTCTACCCATAGTTTCTCTCGAACTGACAGAGCCATGATTTCGGTGAACATTAAAGATGATGAACTCGACCGAAAGGTAGCCGCATGGGCTGTTGTCAGTGGCAAAGGACTCGAAGGAGCCGTGCGGGAGGTCGCCGGGCGTTTTGTGCGAGCCGCAATTCGCAACACGCCGCCAATGATCGCCCGCAGCTCCCCTGCGCAGGCCAAGCGTGAGTGGACGGCGCGTGTGGTGGCAAACTATGAAAAAAAGCCCTATGTGCGCGGTCAATGGCTCTCCAAGGCTGAAATGCGGCGCGAGCTGGCGGCAAAAAAGAAGCAACTCGGTCGAGAAGCTGCTGGGTGGAATCAGGCGGCGGCAGAGCTGAATATCAAGCCCCCGGCATGGGTGAAGCGTCACTCTGGTGAAGGTGCGTGTCGCTTTGTTTCTCGGGACAGCTCGTACAGTATCTCGGTTTGCAACTCCGTTCCTTATGGGCAAGACCTATTGCGGCACAGGGCCGATTTTACCCTGCGCTCAGTCAAGGCCGGGCTGGATGGCTCGCTACGGGCGATGAAGAAAAAACTTCTGCGTAGTACGAGATGAAAACACACTCCGTCAATGAGACCCTGCGATTCTGTCTGGGCAAGGCATTCCCCAAATTAGCTATCCAAACACCTCTCAATGCGGAGGAATTATCGCTTCCCTATATCTTGCTATCCAGCACAGCTGAAGAGGAGTGTATTACGCGTAATAGCACTTGGCGATTCTCCCTCTCCGTGGAGATTCACACATCTGCCTACGGTACGCCGGACACGGAGGGTCGCAGGCTGGCAACACTCGTGCTTCAGTACCTCGCCATGTGTACCGGTGACCTCAACAAAGTCGCTGAGGATTTCTACGTTTACTCCGTCCAGCTGGAAAGCGTAGACGAACCACAGGTGCAGGAAACTGACTTTATCCAACGTGCCACTTTCCGTCTCATCATTCAATTTTGACATCCCTCTCAAATTATGGCAACTATCATTGGAACAGTCGGCGTTTTTGGTTTTGAGGAAGATCAACAGGGTATTCTTCTGGAGTCGCAGGACATAGACTATAAGCCCGATAGCAAGGTGCAACGTGACTATCGCGGCGTTAAAGTCGGCATTATTTTTTATGATGACCAGACGGACGTGAGCATGAAGGGGTATATCCCTCGCGAAAATCCTACCGATATTAAGGTGGCTCAGACGCTCACGCTTGCGAATGCTGCACCGGATCACGGCATGAGTACGGTGTCATCTGGAACTAACGTGGTGACTGGGATCAAGATCGGTCTCAAGAATGAGGATTTAGCGAGCTTTGAAGTTTCCTCCACCATCTATGACTTCTGATGCCCTCAATTTCATCCGCTCTGGGGATAGTGACTTGGAGTCTCTCATGTTGGCGGCTTGCTTAACTGCGTTGGGAATACCATTCAGCGAACGCCCGGCATTCAAGGTGGGCGGAGACACCGCCCCTGTTGTGAACTGGCTCTTTGACGAAGCGTCTATCGATGGCAAACACAAGGCGTCGGAGATGATTTCCCGGTGGAATGACAAAGCGTGGATTACGCGCGAAGATAATGAACACCACCTTGCCTACATGGCGGCAGCTATGCGAAATCTCAAAACTCTCATTCAGCATCATATTGGACAAGCTCCCAATGTGGAGTTGGTTAAGAAAGGCAACAAAACACTCATCATTCCTGAGGGGGTTCCCGAAGCTCAGCTTGGACTCCTTATCCGTAAATTCACACGTTCCTAAACATCATGGCTATCAACATTCAGACACGCGAAAATATGAACGCTCGCTCTATGCTGGCTCCTGAAAGTACTGGCATCGCTGGGCTTACTCTGCGCCCCATTTCACTTGGCTCTATGGAGCTGCTACGGCAGGTAAACAACCCTCTTGCCACAGGCGACACAGAGGTGGAGATCGATTCGCACACGCTTGCCGAGTTCATCTGGATTCATGCTGCACCCTTAGACGAAATCATGGAAACGGTCTATGATTACCCCTCTCAGGTGGGTAAAAAGGTGACGCTGTTTTGCATGAACATTTCCCCTACAGACATATCCAAGGTGGCGGCGAGCTTGGCAGGTGACCGAGCGGCAGTCATTGCTGCATCAGCCCGGCCACTCAATGAAGGAAATGAAAGCCCAAACGCGCCAACCCATCCTTGACCGCAACAGTAGTTTTTACTATTGCACGCGCTACAGGATGGGCTGAAGAAAAAATCCTCTGGATGCCGCTTAGGAAGTGTCTGCAATACCTCCACGCCGCTTGGATATCCGAAGGGGTGAATACGGATTGGAACGTGTTGACCGAGGTCGAGCAACACGAGGCATTAGCCCTGTACGACCGATTGAAACATTTGGCTGCAAAAGTTCAACATGGCTGATGTAGAGTTCACCTTTTCTGGCAACGCCGCTTCACTGAAAGCCGCTCTCAATGACATCAAGAGCGAGATTTCGCGTACGAAAGAATCTGTCGCTCATTTGACTGCCCAATTCGGGCAAATGTACATTGGTGTGCAAGGAGTCATTGCCGCCATCCGTACGGCTTGGACAGCCCTCAGCAACATCCCTGGACAGGCAGCACGTATAGAGGACTTGACGACAGTTTTCAAGGGGCTCATGGGCAGCGCGGAGGAAGCCGGAGAGCTCTTGAACGGACTCTGGCAAGATGCAGCACATGGCGCAGTCGGGCTCGAAGAAATGGCTGCTGCTGCACGACCGCTCACCAATGTATTCTCGAATACAGAGACAATCCGAGAATGGACAAGGCGCTTTGCCGATATTTCCACAGGCTCAGGTGTAGCAGCTTCGCAACTGAGCAAAGTTTATGCCAGAATCCTGACGCTTGGCAAGGTTGATTCCCGCGCCGTGGAAAGTCTCGCTAAGCAGGGCTTGCCCATTTATCAGGAGCTTTCGGCGGTTATGGGTGTAACGGCGGGCAAGGTGCAGGAGCTTGCCAAAAAAGGTGAAATCTCCGCTGAGCAATACACCGCTTCTCTCCGCAGAATGACCGGTGAGGGCGGGCAGTTTTATCAGCAATCAACCCAGCTCTCCAACACCGCACAAGGAAGCTGGAACACGCTCACCGAAACAATCAATCGCGCCGCCGCTGCACTCGGTACGCCTATCAACGCAGCGATTACTCCGCTGCTGAATGATATGACGGAGGCATTGGAGAAAATCATGCCCAATATAGAAGCCTTTGCCCGAAGTTTTGTCGAGGGTATGCAAAGCTTCGCGAAAATCATTGCTCCGGCAGTTGAAGGACTGGGGCAACTTATCAGCGCACTGGGCGGAGGTAAGACAGTCATTGCTTCCGTGGCTGCGGCTCTCCTGATGTACTCCGGCCGTGCTCAGACAGCGGCGACGAGTACGACTTCCCTCCGAGCGCAGGTGGTCACCCTGCTCGCTTCGATGCGCTCTCTGGGGAGTGCGTCTATTGCTCAAGCTTTCAAGGCGAGCATGACGAGCATTCGCTCTGTGATGACTAGCACGCTTGCGGGAATGCGCGTTGCATGGAATGCGGCGTGGACGACCATGGCGGCTGTCACAAGAGCTGCTATGATAGCGGTGAAAACCGCCATTGTCAGCACAGGTATCGGACTCATCATTGTGGGTATTGGCGAAGCTCTCGCTGCTTTGTATAGTTGGTTCATGGGGAATAGCGAAGCCGCCAAGCAAGCGGCAGAATCCGCGCGACAATTTGAGCGGGCGTTAGGGCAGATAGAGAAGCAAGCGGGCAAGGTCAGGACGCAAGAGCAATACGACTCCTTTATGGAGGAGCTTGAAGCCCGCATCGAGGAGTTGAAAGAAGCGCGCGAGATGGCGTACCAAGATGAAGATTGGGATAAGGGCGAACAGTTGACAGAACAACTTGATAAGCTCTGGAAGAAGAAAGCCATCTACAAAGAAACACTCCCTCTGCAAATAGAGGAGGCCCGCAAGGCTGAGGAGGCGGCGCGGCGTATGAAAGAACAGGCAGAGGCTGCCGCAGAACTGGAGAAAAAACTCGAAGCCGCTCGGGAAAAGCTCGGCGACATGGTGAAGAAACAGCAGGAAAAGTCTCGTGAGGATTACCTCTCCGGGATAGAAGATACCGACAAGCAGATCACCTTCCGCTTACAGGACGCAGGAGGATTTAATTCGCTGCGAGAACTCAAGGCGGCGATGGAAGAGCTTTCCCGCACCACGCTCATGCAGGAAAGTGACGTTGAACGCTATGAACGCATGGCGAACGCCTACAATAAAATTGTGGAGCTTCAGAAGAAAGCCGCCGATAAAGAGAAGGAGAAAGTCAAAACAGCGGCAGAAGCACTTGCTGAATACCAGCGCGAGGAAGCTATCTTGGCGGCTCAGGCATCGGGAAACACCCGCCTTGTCAACAAGCTCAAAGAGCAACAGCGCATCGTTCAGCTCACGGAGCAATACCGCAAAGCAGGTATGGCTGATGCCGAGGAACGCGCCAAGCGTATCGTGGAGCTGGAGAAAAGGTCCGACACTCAAAAAGCACAAAAGGACTACACCTCTGAGATGACAATGCTTCGTGCTCAGATTGCGGGAGATGAGAAAAAACTCGCCCTGCTCAAACAACAGCAACGCATCACCCAGCTCACGGAAGAGTTCAGGAATCAGGGGCTTGCTAATGCCGAAGCCAAGGCAAAGAAACTCGTGACTTTGGAGCAGAAAGCTGCAGCAGCAGCCTCAATCTCGCCTGCCACCCGCATAAGTGACAGTATGGCAAGTGTCGGAGGAGGCGGTCGTTCTGTCGTGATAGGTGGTCCAATGCTGAGTGAAAGTAAGAAACACACGAAGCTGCTGCAAGAGGTTGGTGTCGCTCTCAAGCAAAAGCCTACCGTACAACTTAGCGGCACATTGAAAGCCGTCATCTCGCGTTGATTTTGACACAGCCACCGAGAGTATGGCAAATCAGGTAAAAATCAGCACAGACAGCAGCGGGGCCAAGCGCGTCTGCTTCGGCAACTGCGATTACGTTGTCACAGCGATGGAATATGAGAGAGATGAAAAGAACGGCGACTCCTATGTCCTGACTTATGAGGCAGAGGGTTCACCCTCGGCAGGCATGCTACCTGCTATCGGCAGCGGTGTAAATGTTATGTCCGGTCTCCACCTGAGCAAAGCCGTAGCCACCTCAGCAGAGGGAGGCGTAACGACAATAAAGCTCACATTCTCAGAATCTCAAACCGAAGGAGACGGCGGCGGTGACGATGCCGCAGACGAAGAGGAGGATGGCAGCGGGAATGATGACACCGCCAAGGAAGCTGCTGAAACTGGAAAATACGGCTACAAGTGCAGTTTGGACGTAACATTGACGGACGAACCGCTCCTGACGCATCCAAAATTTTCTGGAACAAGTGGAGCCACGCTGGAATACGTCAAAGCGCTCATGGATGGTGCGCGCATGTGGGAATTAGTGCCGGTAGTTGATAGAGACGGGAAGCCTCAGGTGGACAAAGATGGGTTGCCCATCAAGAAAAGACTTGGTTCCCTCTTACAAGGCGGGGGTAAACTCGTTGAACTCGCGCAAAAAGGTGTTACTACCTACAAAAGTCCAGCTGCAACCTTTTCTGAGTCGTACGTTTCAAAGAGCGGTTCTGTGGATACGAGCGGCGTTGGTCAGGTTGGGAAACCTGGCGGTGCACCCGTTTTTAAGGGACGCGATTGGCTGCTCGTTTCCCGCAACGCCTCTCTAAACGATGATGGCAAAACCTACACCGTTTCCAGCGTGTGGATGCTTTCGGGCGTAGGTGGTTGGGACTCCGATTTGTACGGTGGTTAAGCGTGAAAACAAAGCTCCCAGACAAAGTGCGAGAGGGCGATACTCTCTCGGCTTCATGGCTCAATCAAGGAGTTGAGTTCATGGAGGAGCTTTCGTCACTCGTCGAAGAAGCTGCCCCCAAGAACAGTGACTTACCTTCCACTTCCGTGGGCGTATCTACGACCAACCGCGACACCAAAGCCCGCGAGTTCACCGAAAGCGATGCTATCCCTACGTTCACCCACCGAGATTTTGAACTGAGAATCAAGCCCAAGCACCTATGCACCACAGAGGAAGACGGCAGCTACAGCAAAATTGTACAGGTACACAATGGCTACGTCACGGATTATCGCGGAGCAAAGGTCGGGTTGATTTCTGACGGCATGGGCAGCTCTGAATCAGATGATGGGGATTGGAAAGATTTTGCCGAGCTAAATGAAGCGCCGGTCGAAGTCTACCTCATCATCAAGCAAGATGACGATGGCAACATCACAGAGATTAGCCTTTCCGCAGAGCAAAAAGAGGAACGCTACTGGGAGCCCAAGGAAGGAGGCAATGACTCTGGGGGCTCAAGCGGTGGCTCAGGAGAAAGCGGTGGAGGAGTCGAAGGAGGCGGTTTGCTCTGTATACACATCGGCACCGTCAAGACAGAGGTTGTAGAAGACCTGCGGCGCTTCTATGTCACCCAGCATCACGTCGGGCCGATAGAGCTTCAAGTGGTCAACGTAGCAAAGTTTATTTCCACTAAGGGTGATGGCAGCAGCAATGGTAGAGAAGAAAGTGGGGATAATAAGGAAAACGAACCCATCGGGCTATTCCGAGAGCGCAGAGCAAACGCTTTTTACTTCAAGACGGCTCTCGCCAAAAAGGAGGGCGGTGTCATTATTGAAGACGGCAACAGCATTACGTTCTCCCTGAATAAAGCGCACTATGTCCCGGAAGGAGCGGAGGGGAGCGGTAGCTCAACCACCTCTGCCTCTGGTGACGAAGGCGGTGAAAACTCGCCGTTTGGCGGTGTGCTGAGCATTGACTATTCACCCACGGTCAAGGCTCCCTGCATCCTCCAAGGAGCGATCAAACTTTCACTTGCTAACTACATCTCTGATTCCGAGAACGAAGATAATGGAGGGGGTGGTAGCGGTGACACGAAAATCGAAGAAGATTCCAGTGTGCCGGGTGGAATCGTGAGCATTGATTTTGATGATGAGGCAACCAAGCTTGCCATCGAACAGGGAGCTATCAAAATTCCATTGGCTAATTCAGAGAAAGAAACGGCGGGGGCCATAAAGGGGCTCGTGGTGACCTATGAGGAAACAGAAGGATGTTGCTCCTGTGGAGGAGAGGAGGGCTCGGTGGATGAGGAGGTGTTGAGTGGCAGCGGTGGTAGTGGAAATGGGAAGAAGAATTACATCGAAAAAGGAATCATTCATATCACCATTCCCGTATGTAAATTACCCGAGGGCAGTGGCTCCGGCTCAGGAAGCGGTTCGGGCTCAGGTAGTGGATCGCGCTCTGGCAGCGGCTCGGGCTCTGGAAAGGGTTCTGGATCCAGCAGCGGGTCCGGTTCCGGAAAGGGTTCTGGTTCAGGTGCGCCGCCGCAGGTAGAGTACAAGGTGTGGTGCTCTGCACAGTTCGTGAGTGATGACGGCGATACGTACACGGCGGTGATTATAGCTCAAAGTGAGGTAGACACTCCTTGGTGGGATATTAATCCGAGGGTGAAGTGGTTAAGCGTTGGACCGGGTGAGGGTTCGTATGGCAGCAACGCGAGCAAATGCTCCGGATTGGAATGGGGGAAGGAATATGACATGTGGTGTTCAGCGTTGATTGATGGTGAATACCCAGCGCAGTATGCGGGGAAATTTCATTTTGACAAGGAGGGCAGCGGTTCCGGTAGCGGCTCCGGCAGTGTTTTTGGTAGCCAATCCGGCTCCAGTCCGGGTAGTTCTCCCGGGAGCAGTTCGAGCTCCGGTCCGGGGAGTGGTAGCACTCCTCCCGGTAGCGGCTCTGGCAGCCGTACTTCTGGCAGTGGTTCGGGCAGCAAGCCGGGTAGTAGTTCGGGTAGTAGTTCGGGTAGTAGTTCGGGTAGTAGTTCGGGTAGTAGTTCGGGTAGTAGTTCGGGTAGTAGTTCGGGT
>CANQAC010000014.1 GCA_947589345.1 uncultured Akkermansia sp. | reverse complement strand
ATCTCATTCGAAAAGAGATGCGCACCCAAATAACGCAATAAAGGCTTCAATCACTATATCTTGTACGAGATATGTTAGAATTCGGAGGATGCCCCCAATTTCCCCGCAGCAGAGCAGAAGACAGGGACAAAGTGACAGCCCTACCCACCGGAAACATGGACAGATCGTTGGAATGCAGCGTATCAACCAAGGAAGCGCCGTCTTTTACCCCTGCTCCGGGCAGGTTTCGTGTTTTGAACAAAAAAAACCGCCGAAACCGGCGGTTTTGGGACATGCTGCCAAACGGTCAGACCGGTCAATCCCCCGCATTCTTCGAGGAGTCTTCCTTTGCAGAGTCAGACTTGGATCCTGCGGCTGACGGAGAGGGATGCTCCTTCTCGTAGCGGTCAATCTCGCTGCGATAATTCAGCACAATCGAGCCGTGTCCATCCCTCACAATTTTCCCATCCTTGGTCACGATGGTAGCGTGAGGAATCGTTGGAGAGTCTTTGAAACCGGGGAGATCCACACCGCCATCTTTTTTAGGCATCGTAGCGGGGAAATCGGCATCAAATTCCTTCAGGTATTTTTTGGCCATTTTCTTGGAACTGTCCGCCGAGACCAGAAGAATCTCCACCCCGTTTTCCTTCATCTGCTCGTACAGAGAAGCAATCTCGGGCATCTCAGCGCGGCAAGGGGGACACCAGCTCGCCGACTGGAGATAGATGTAGTACTCGGCTTGCACATTGGGCTTGCCGTTGAAGCAAGACAGCTTCTTGATCGCCTTGGCTACCGGACTGAGGGCATCTGCCTTGCTAACCTTCGTTGCCGGCGTTTTTTCAGCGCTGTCCTCCTCTGCGCCACAACATGCGCCCGATGCCAGTATACCCACTGCCATCAACGCAAGCAATATAACATTTGTTTTCATAAATTGATTTCCGGGTTCTCCCCAGTTTGCTCCGCATTGTATGGAAAGTTCTTTCTCGTGTCAAGCGCAGAATATAACAAATCAGAATTCTGTCTTCTTCAGCGCATATAATCCGGCATAAATACGCGGATCAACGGCCTTGCCGGCGGCACGTTGGGTCTCAAGCCACGCATCCACGCTCTCCTCCGGGACTTCATGGACGGTGATATTCTCTCCCTGCACACCGCCGCCTCGTCCACGATGCACCAGATCAGAAGCCAGGAAAAAAGAGATATATTCGGAGGTAATTCCCGGAGAGGAAGGTCCGGCGTAGAGAAAGCGCATTTCTCCGGCCTCGTACCCGGTCTCCTCCAGCAGTTCCCGACGCGCAGCGTCCTCTGCGCTCTCCTGCCCGGCATCCCCGATGAGTCCGGCGGGGAAGCAAATGCTTTGCCGCTGAATGGGCGGGCGATATTCCTCCACCAGCAGGATTTTCCGGTCGCGCGTGCGCGCGAAGATCATGGCTGCCGCCGTGTTCTTGACGCGTTCACAGTACTCCCAGCGTCCATCACGCACGAGATTCACGAAACGCCCGCTGTAGAGTGTCTCCATGGAGTACGGTTACTCGCGCACCAGTTTCTGGAAACGCTCCAAGATGCGCTTGGTGATGCTTCCTGCACGGCCGGTGCCGATGGTGCGGCCATCGAGACTGGTAGCGGCAATGACTTCAGCGGCTGTACCGGTCAGGAAGCACTCATCGGCACAAATGATATCAAACCGATTGAGCACCTGCTCTTCACACGGTATCCCCAACTCCGCGCAAATGTCTTGCACAGCGTGGCGCGTGATACCGCCTAACGCCCCCTCAGTGAGCGGCGGAGTGAGTACGACCCCATCCTTCACAATAAAAATGTTATCGCCGGTACACTCGGCAACATTACCCCGTTGGTTGAGCATGAGCGCCTCGCCCGCGCCCTGCTGGACAGCCTCAATTTTGGCGGAAATACTGTTGAGATAATTGAGGCTTTTCACCTGCTGACAAAGGACGTCCGGGTTGGGGCGACGATAGGAGCTGGTGATGAGGCTCAACCCGTTTTCATACATTTCCTTGGGGTAAAGGGTGATGTTTTGAGCGATGATGAACATGCTGGGTTTGGGGCAATTGCGCGGGTTAAGTCCCAAATCGCCGGCTCCGCGCGTCACCACCAGCCGAATGTAGCCGTCCTGCATGCCATTGGCCTCCACGGTCTGTCTCGTAGCCGCGCAGACCTCCTCGAAATTCCACGGGCAATCGATGAGCAAGTAGCGCATCCCGTTGAAGAGACGAATAATATGCTCCTCCAGTCGAAAAATCTTTCCCGAATAAAAGCGGATGCCCTCAAAACACCCGTCGCCGTACAATGTTGCATGGTCAAAAACCGATGTTTTGGCCTCTTTCTCATCGACCAGTTTTCCATCAAACCAAATCTTCATAATCGTGCAGTAGGTTACGCCGTCTATTATAGGATGATTTCCCCGCTTGTGAAGAAAAAAATTCGGCGCTTGAAAAACCCATGCATTGCATGACTCATTCCGTCTTGCCCTTTCTCCGCGCTCCGTGTCCCGGCGCAGATTCCATCGATGATTTTTGGGGCTTGCGAGGGATTGCCAAATGAGCTATATTGCGAATATGCGCATGATGGTCTTGATATCTCTGGCGTTTGCGGCGTACGTCTTTTTGCGCGGGGTGTATCCGCTGGCGTGGAAATGGCCGTTCAAGGTCTTGACGGCGATCGTCTTATTGGGGGTGGCATGCATCTTCCCGATACTTCGGAGTATGGGCGGAAATCTACCCTTTGCGCCGGATCTGCCGGGCTGGTTTCTGTTGACTTACAGTGGACTCTACATGCTCATGCTCTCCTTTGCCTGCTTGTTGTTTGCCGCGTGCGTCGTTTACGATCTCCTTGTCCTGTTCATCCCGCGTTTTCGGAAAGGGGAGCGTGCTCAGCGGAGGCAGCTCCGGGCGCGTTTGGCAGGAGTGACGTTTGCGGTGGCTGTCTTGACCTGTGGAATCGGAATGTACGAGGCTCTCTGTCCGCCGCGAATTCGTGAAGTGAAGCTGCAGCTTCCCGTGGATAAGCCGTTTCGTATTGCGCTCTTGTCAGATCTCCACGTAGATTGTGCAAAGGACGCTTCCACGGTGCGCGGCTGGGTACGGCAAACGATGCAACTCCGACCGGATCTTATCGCGGTTACCGGCGACTTCGTGGATGGCTCGGTACGGCAGCGCGGGGATGCCCTGAGACCGCTTGCTGAGTTGCGTGCTCCCTTCGGAGTGTACGCCGTGCCGGGCAATCACGAATATTACTCCGGTTACGAGGAATGGGCGCCTTTCCTGCGTTCTCTGGGGCTTCGTCTGCTGGAAAATGAACACGTGGCGTTGTCAGAGCTCGGTGTCGTGCTGGCAGGAGTGACAGATCCTGCGGCGAGAGGCTTTGGCTTTGAGCATCCGGATGTGACCAAAGCAACATCGGGCGCGCCGACGGGGCTCCCAGTCATCCTGCTGGCTCACCAGCCCGGACTCGCACGAGACGCCGAACGCTGCGGGGTAGCGCTCCAGCTTTCCGGACATACTCACGGCGGCATGGTACTGCCCCTGTACCCTCTCGTCGCGCGTTTCAATGCGGGCTATGTTTTCGGTCTCTATCGCTCCGGTAACATGCAGGTGTACGTGAATCCCGGCACAAGCCTGTGGACCATGATGCCGCTGCGGCTCGGCGTACGCTCCGAGATTACGCTGCTGCAAATTGAGCCGACGGCAACATGCCGCCGAAAACAAGATTGATGGAACGGGGGAGCTCCCCCTGCCCGCCTGCCGTCTTGATCCGAATGCGCTTGCCCTGCTGTCAACAGCTCTCAGACTTGCAAATCTCATTGCCGGGTCTTGCTTTATACGACTGATTGTGCTAAACTTCGAACTCGAAGTTACTTGGCGCAATGAACCAGGTTCAAAAGAAGCGACTGGCTTTGGCTCTCGGGCTGACGGAAGGAATCTCCGGTTTATCTTCGTTGCTCGTCGTGCTGTGGGTTATGGGCTTTGCGCAGGAGCAAATGCTCGCCCAGGGTTGGCATATCTTGCTGGGAGGTCTGGTATGGCTCAATACACTGTGCGTGTCCGTCCGCATCCTGCGTCCGTGTCTGCGGCGAGCGGAAAAACATTGGCCCTCTCGTCCGGATTGCATACGGCTGGTGGTGATTATTCTCAACTCACTACTGCTGGCGGGAGTTATCTTCCGGATCGTATCGCAAGGGTGTTTATACGTAACTTTGTGCTTCGCCATAGGGCTGAGCATCGTGCAGGGCATCTTTTCGATAGCTACCTTAGTGAATTTGCGGCTCTATATACGTTCCGGCGGCGTGCAGAGAACCAGCAAAATCGACCG
This sequence comes from uncultured Akkermansia sp., assembly GCA_947589345.1. Classification (GTDB taxonomy): domain Bacteria; phylum Verrucomicrobiota; class Verrucomicrobiia; order Verrucomicrobiales; family Akkermansiaceae; genus Akkermansia. The sequence goes on along the minus strand of CANQAC010000014.1, from coordinate 39,908 downwards.
TCTTTCGCCGGCCATTATCTTCTTCCTGGGCATGGCCGCTTTCGTCCTGGTGAGCACCTTGCTGCTCATGATGCCCTACGCGCACAAAGATGGAGCTACGCTCTCCTTCATCGACGCCCTTTTCACCTGCGCGAGCGCCACATCCATCACCGGGTTGACCTGTATTGACGTGGGAACCGAGCTCTCCCAATTTGGTCAAATCATCGTGCTACTGGATTTTCAAATCGGCGCCATGGGGGTGATGACCTTCACCTATTTCGTCATGATGTTGATCGGCAACCGGCTCAGCGTGGAAAACAGCAACGCCGTTTCTTCGATGTTGGATCAGGAGAACCCGCGCATCATCCAATCCCTGCTCTGCACCGTAGTAGGGGTGACCCTGAGCATCGAAGTTGTCGGCGCCCTGCTCCTGTACAATATGTGGGAGGGCGTGCAGGGGATCAGTCCGGACGATTTATGGTTCTACGCCATCTTCCACTCTGTTTCCGCCTTCTGTAACGCCGGCATCACTCTTTTCCCGGACAACATGGCGCAGAGCGGCGTGAACGACTGCCTTTGGGCGCAAGGGGTGATGATGCTACTCATCATCGCCGGCACTTTGGGCTTCGGTGTTTACCGGGAAGCCTTGGCGAGACTGGGGCGTTGGTTGCACCACAAGAAAAACACACGGCGCTGGAGCACGCACTCCTGGTTTGTGATGCGCGTCACTGCGATTGTGCTGCTCGGTGGCTTCCTGGGACTGACCTTCCTGAGCTATTTGGAACCCTCATCCACGCACGCTATCACGTGGCACTCGCTCTGGGAAAGCTTTTGGAATACGGTTGGACGCTCGGCGGGCTTCAATCTCACCGACATCACGGAGTATGGCCCCGTGTACAAGCTTTTTCTGTGCTTGCTGATGTTTGTGGGCGGCAACCCGGCGGGCACGGGCGGAGGCGTTTTTGCCCCGGTGGTTGCCATCTGCGTGCTGGAAGTATTTCGAGTGCTGCGCGGTCAGCAGGATGTCCAGATCCATGAGCGCCGCATAGCCCGGTCCACGGTAGAACGGGCCATGGCCACCGTGGTGCTCTCCATTTTCTGGATTTTTGTCACTACCATGCTGCTATTGCTTGTGGAAGAGTGGAGCGGCGGGGCAGACAAAAGCCATGCAGGGCTCACCCATCTGCTCAACATGCTCTTCCTGGAGGTGAGCGCCTACACCACCAGCGGTTACACGTTGATCGACCCCGCCAATCTCTCCTGGTTCTCCAAACTGATCATCACGCTCAACATGCTCTTCGGGCGCATGGGGATGTTCACCTTCATGCTCATCTTCATTACACCCAAACCCCCGCAAGCTTTCCGCTACCCGGAAACGCGTCTCCCGCTCAACTAATCCTCACACCAACATACAACTATGGCTCATTCCAGAAAATTCGTCATCATCGGCATTGGTCAATTCGGCCGCGCTCTCGCCCTGCATCTGCATGAGGAGGGTTACGAGGTGACCGCCATTGATGAGCGCGAATCCGTCATCAGTGATATCAAGGACAAAGTCACGCAACCCATCATCGGCGATGCCACACGCGACAGCCTTCTCGACAAGTTGGATTTGGGAAACAACACGCACGTGATTGTAGCGGTCGGCGAAAAGTTTGAGCGCAATCTGCTCATCGCCGCTCATCTCAAAATCAGCAAGAAGGTGGAGAACCTCTACGTACGCTCGGTGAATGAACTCCAGGCAGAGATGCTCAAATTGCTTGGCATCAACGAACTTTTCCGGGTAGAAGATGTGGCAGCTCGCCAGCTGGCTCGGCGTTTTGTCAACCGCAGTTTCAAGAGTCTCACAACGATTGACTCCACGCACTCTCTCGCCGAAGTGCCGTTGCCGGACGAATGGGTCGGCAAGTCTCTCATGGAATCCGGTCTGCGCTCGAAATACCGCCTCAACCTCATCACGGTACGCCGCGGACAGCTCAGTGAAACTTCCCCGGGCGAAGCCATCATTGAGGAACCGGAGCAACCCGTCATCGGCACCCCGGAGCCTACAATGACTTTCCAGACGGGAGATGTACTCGTCCTCTTCGGCAAGCAGAGCGACTTGGATGACTTTGTGGATGACTTCGGGAAAGATATCAGCGCTAATGCCTGACCCTGCTCCTCACAGACCGCGCGTGACTCTGCCAGCTCGTTGGTTCAGCGGTTATATCTTTGATTTGGACGGCACGCTGGTGGACAGCATGCCCCTGCACTTCCGGGCTTGGCGCCAAGCGCTACGCAATGCCGGAGCGGACGCCTCCGTCTTTGATTGGGATGATTTTCTGGCTCACGGTGGCATGGCCGCCGTGGACATCGTGAAGGATCTGAACCGCAAGCACGGTCTCGCCATGCAGCCGGAACAAGTGGCTCATACCAAGCGCTCCCTCTACGCCGACTACGTCACTCGTGAAAAGTTGCCCGCCATCCCGGAGACCATTGGGTTGGTGCATGAGCTGCGCCGCCGCGGCATCCCGTATGCCATCGGCACCGGAAGCGCCATTGCCGGCGCCCTTCAAACGCTCCGCGCCGCAGGGTTGCAACATCTCTTTCCCCTCATTGTCACCCCGGAAGATGTGGCACACGGCAAGCCTGCTCCGGACATTTTTTTACACGCAGCTCAGCTCATGTGCGTTCCCGCATGCGACTGCGTCGTTTTCGAGGATGCGGAGCCCGGAATTTGCGCGGCTTCTGCCGCCGGCATGCATTTCGTGCGTGTCTTTTCCTCCTCTTCCGCCCAATGACGCGCCCTCCCGGCACGCATTCACATCCTGAAGCCTGTAACAGATTTCACCGCGTATCACAAAGCGGAATCACGGCGAGCCTGTCAAGTCCTCTGCGTCACAAACCCATCGCTCGATTTTCCCCGCAAGAGCGGATCATGATTTTGATCTGCAATCCGCTTCTTCTTAAACCTCTCCGAATGCTCGTCCTCCTTGAGCACGACCACCTTGGCGGGGATCTTGTAGCGGGCGAGCCGGGTCTTGCAGAAGTCAACCACCCTTCGCTTCGCCTCCATGGCGGTGAGCGGCTCGTTGAAGAGCATTTTTGCCGCCACCATCTGCCCCGTGATGGGGTTTTTCTCCGCGTACACGGTGCAATCCAGCACGCCCGGCATTTGGTAGAGCACAGATTCCACCTCGGAGGGCAGCACCTTCTCCCCGCCCACGTTAATCATCTCCTTGTTGCGCCCAATGATGCGGATGTAGCCATCCTCCCCCATCTCCACGAGATCCCCCGTCCTAAACCACCCATCGTCCGTGAAGCGCTCCATAGACGCATTCAAATACCCCATAATCTGCGTCTTGCTGCGTAGCCACAGTTCCCCGTCCACCACCTTGTACTCCGTTCCGGGGTCGTCAATCTTGATGAAATTGGCTTTGCTCGTGGTCTGCGTGATGCCCGTCTCGCTCGTGCCGAACGTCTGCAGGAACTTCACACGCGGGGACCCTTCTTTCAATTTCACCAGCAAGCTATCCGGCATCGGCTCCGTGCCGTACGTGATCATCCGCAGCGAGCTGAGGTCGTACCTCTCGGTGACTCCGCTGATGAGCATGAGGTTGAGAAAGGTCGGCGAAGCGGGCAATACATTGACTCTATGCCGTTCGATGAGCTGCGCCACGTGTTCGGGATTCCGATCCGCCGGGAACACCATGGTCACCCCCATCGCCAGACAGTTGAGCAGCGTGTTGAGGCCGCCGATGTGGTCGAACATGAGGAAGATCAGGAACACGAGCTTCTTCCCTCGCTTCCCCTTGTAGGAGTCCACCAGATGGTCCAGGTCGTGGATCATCGCCTTGGGCGCTCCCGTCGACCCGCTGCTAAAGAGGATCAGCCCGGCATGCCCGCGCTCCTTGAGCTGCTCCACGAGTTCAAACCGCTCGACGGATGGAGTCAGGCGCTGCACCTTAAGCTCACCATCTGCAATATCGATCCGCACCTCGCACCGCGCCGTCTGCAAGCGGTTTTCGATTTCCTCCTCCACGCGGGTGGTGATGGGAACGATGATTGCCTTGAGTTCGTGGAGTGCAAAGAACAGGGCGATGGCTTCAAAGGTGTAATCTGATACCAGCGCCACCACGGTTCCGGGCACGACCTGCTCCTTCAGCCGTTCCCTGTACGCGGCAGTCTGCTCATGGAGCCGCTCGTAGCTGTACTCCCCGGCGGGGAAGATTAAGGATGCGTTTTCCATATCAGTTGATACCTCCCAAATAGATGATTTGCCCCGTGATGAAGTCACTCTCCGGGCGCAGGTAGAAATCGATGACGTTCTTCACGTCCTCGTACTTTCCGAAGCGCTTGATGCTCTGACGGTCGATGAGCGCCTGGATCTTTTCGGCGGGAACGTTTTTGATGAGGTCCGTGTCGATGGGCGTGGGTCCCACGGCATTGACGGTCACCCCCGTTTGCCCGATTTCCCCTGCCAGCACGCGGGTGAGCTGCTCGATAGCGGCCTTGGAGGCTGAGTACACGAGCTCACCCTGCAGGTTGAGAGGCACGGCCACGGTGGAGTAGTTGACGATACGCCCCTGCTTGCGGCGCATCATGTACTTCGCCACCTCCCGGCTCGTGAGGAAGGTCCCGAGGAAATTGGTCCCCATCACCTTCTGCGCCGTGGAGCCGGGGGTGAGCAGCACATGGTTCATTGAGGCGATCCCGGCGTTGTTGATGAGTACATCAATGCGCTTCTGCTCCTTGTGGACCTCGCGCACCCATGCGACGACGGCCTCTTCATCCGCCACATTGAGGCAGGTGTGGTGGTAATTGGGGTGGGAAATATCACAGGCGCGCCTGCTGCACCCATACACAATGTCTCCCTCCTCAAGATAGCATTGCGCCAGGTAGTTCCCTATCCCCTTACGCGTTCCGGTGATGATGATGACCCGGTTCATATCAGTCGGTGACGCCTAATTGATCCGCAATGTAATTGCAGAGCGAGCCAATCGAACGGAATGGACTGATACGATGGGACATGGCGCTCTCTGTCGCCAGTGAAACTTCCGCACCCGCATCGGTAAATGCGCTCTCAATGTCGATAATGACACTGACCAGCCCCAGGGAATCTAAAATGCTGTTACTCCCGAGCAGCGGCGTATTTTTTGTCAGTTCCGGCACGGTTATCCCGTTCTGCTCACAATAATCCCGAAGGACGTTCATGATGATTTGCTGTATCTCTTCTTTATTCATGGCGGTGTTGGTGTAGTTGATGTGTTAAAAATCGGAGTTGCCCCCGGCTAGCTGGACGTTTCGTCAAAATCTGAAGTAGATGAAGGGATTGTAGGTGGATGCGGCGATGGAGGCTGCTGAGAGAATGAAGAGCGCCAGCAGCCAGAGGTTCACCGCTGCTATCCGCAACTGACTCCTTCCCTCGACTTCCAACATCTTGCTGCACAGCGGCGCTGAGCAGATGATGCCTACGGTGAGAGCGATAATCTCGATACGATCCACGTAGTAGATGAGGTGGTACATGGTCTCTCCACTCTCTGCTCCGAACATGGTCAAAAGGTAATGCCAGGCGTAAGTCATGGTGTCTGACCGGAATATGACGAGTCCCAGGATGATCACAAACATCGCATAAACATGCTGCAACGCTTTGCCTCCGATGCTTTTCCGATCACGATTCCACCCGGTCAGCGTTTCAAGGAAGATGAAAAAGCCATTGTAAAGCCCCCACACGATGAAGCTCCATCCCGCGCCATGCCAAAATCCGGTCGAAAACCAGACAATGACAAGAGCAATGAAAGTCATGAGGATATTGGCAACTTTACTTCCCACCTTTTTCATCACCCACCTGTAGCTTCTTGAAATGACCGTGTTACGAGCGAGCGGCAGGAACATAATCGGCATGAACATGTAGTCGCGGAACCAGCTTCCCAGCGATATGTGCCACCGCCGCCAGTATTCCGTGATGCTCCGCGAGATATACGGATAGTTGAAGTTTTCCAGGAATTTGAACCCGAAGATGGAGCCGAGGCCGATCGCCATGTCCGAGTATCCGCTGAAGTCATAGTAGATCTGGAAGGTATAGCAGATCGCTCCCAGCCAGGTGGTCACACAGTCCAGTTGGTCAATCGGTTGCGTAAAAACTTTATCCGCCACAGCTCCCAGCGTATTGGCGATGAGAACTTTCTTGGCGAGTCCCACGATGAAGCGCTTCACGCCGTAGGCTACCTTCCCGAAGTCCACGGTGCGATGCTCAATTTGGTCGGCTACATCATGGTATTTGACGATAGGGCCTGCCACCAACTGCGGGAAGAGCGTGATGTAGAGCGCGAGCTTGTAGATGTTTTTCTGCGGCTCAACTTCCTCGCGATAGACGTCCACAACGTAGCTGATGGCCTGGAAGGTGTAGAAAGAGATGCCGATGGGCATGATGACCTTGATGAAGTCGATATGTCCGCCGAAAAGCTCGTTGATGTTTTCGACAAAGAAGTTGAAGTACTTGAAATAGAACAGGAAGCTCAAGTCTCCCAGGATGGTGAGCAAAAGCAGAGTCTTCTTATACTTGTACTTTGAAACAAGAATAGCGCCCACGTAGTTGATGATGATGGTGAGCAGCATCACCGCCACGTACCGAGGCTCGCCCCAGGCGTAGAAGAAAATGCTGGCCAAGAGCAGGACGTAGTCCTTCAGCTCTTTCCTCACCAGAAGGTACAGGGCACACACGATCGGCAGGAACAAAAACAGGAATGTCGTGGACGAAAATAACATGACTCACCAAATTGAAAAAGATCGTGGAAGCTTGACTGGTTTTCTGAATGGGTTGAGAACACAGGCATATCCGGCGTCAGAGTGAGCTAACAACTAGATCACGAACTACAAACCGGACGCACATGCGGGGGGCAGTATATCGTTTTTTGAAAGAGATGTACAGCCCAATTTTTCTTTAGCCTTTCTTTTTGGGGTCCTAGCGATGGTTACCCAGGGGAATTTTTTTTGCGGTTCATACGAGCTGTCCAAACGTCGCCATTTCTGTAATTGCTTCATACACATGAGCCTATAACAATCGGCGAGCGCATCTCTTTCAAAAAGAGATACATCCCCTGTATTTTTTGTCATCAATAGCTGAACACCGACTAACGAGCCAAGCTGAAAAAAACGGTGCGCAGTAGCTTCTTGTCCCGCCGATGTTTAACTTTTGTGAATGCGAATACCCGGTCTGGCGGGTGTCGCAACGGATTTTCTCTCCCACACACTTAAAACGATCTTGCCATCCTGCAGCGCCTCAAGTTTGGGAAAGTGTTTGTACCTTTTTCCCCTCCCCTCAAATCAAGATGAAATCCTTATTTATCCGCACCTTCCTATCCATTCATCTTAAAGTTCTTTGAATGATCGAAGCTCTCCCGGCGCGCGCTCATCAACGACAGCTGCAGTATGCAAACCAGCAGCTGCAAGACCGGGCGAGAATGTTTGTTCCTTGAGTTCTCTTTACCCTATTTTCTGCAGGATGAGGTCCACCATCTCGCCGACATTGTGCAGGTTCACAACCTCCTTCATGGCGAAACGAAAGCCGAACTCCTGCTCGATGGCGGCAATAAGGCTGATGTGTGCCAAGGAATCCCACCCCTCCACGTCATCAGCCGTGGTGGTATCGGTAAGCTCAATTTCCTCGAGGTCAAGGTTTTCTTTGAATATCTCCGTCAATTTGGCGTATATTTCGTCTCTATTCATATCAATGTTCGATGGTTATGATTGATTGTAAGTTTTTGTAGTTCTCCGTATCCCGGACCCACACGGTGTCGTCCCCGCGTGTTTCCACAAGTGTAAAGCCAAAATCGCGGTACAGCTCGGCAACCATGCCGTTTTTGGGCGTACGGTAATAGTAGCCGAGGATTTGGGTAATCCCTCGTTCTCTGGCACAGCGTACGAGCTCATCCATCATCGCCTGCTCCATCCCCCGCTTCAGTACCCGGCAGCTCATGAGGAATAGTTCGATATTGAGGGTTTCCTTCTCCTGGCGTCCGATCATGACGCTCACCACGCCATTATCCCCGAACTTATCCGTGAGCTTGCCGTAGAGGGTGATACAGTTCGGATCAGCCGCCGCAGCTTCAATCTCTGCCTGGGTGTACCGCTTCGTCGTGAGGTTAAACTGGTTGGATTTGTTGGTGAGCTGGGCAATGCGCGCCATGTACACTGCCGAAAACGGCTTGATTTCTGCGTGCATATCCAGGGAGCGCAGGTAATCCTCATAATTTCCGAAACTCTGCGCCGCCTGCACGCGTTGTGCATTCGCCTTGTACATCTGCGTGCGGGCAAGGTCGTCCTGCGAGAGGGAAGTCACCTCGAAAAAGCCCGCGCGGTCGATCTCGCGAATGTAGTTCTCGGGGCAGCTGATGGGCACCACACAGGCATGGGGCACCTGTGCGCTCACAATCTCGCGCTCCGCCGGGTTGTCGTCCACAAACACCAAACTTTCCGGCAGCAGGTTGAGTTCCTGAGCGATCTCCACCATGTTCTGGCTCTTCGGGTTCCAGTTCGCCTTGATCGCGATAAAGTCCTCCTGCCGCAGCACACCCTCCGGATGGGCAAGCCCAGCCAACGCGTTCTCCCGGTCATTTTTGGAGTTGATGTTTAGCAGCACGCCGAGACCTTGATGCGCCTTCAGATACTGCTGGAACTCCTGGTAGGCCTGTGCAGCGGCGGTCTCTGAGCCTATTTCAAGGTTCTGCACGCCGTCATCCCCCACGACTCCTCCCCACAACGTATTGTCGAGATCCAGCACAAAGCCCTTCTTGTTCTTCCCGTAGAGAGACTTGATGATACGCGCCACACTGTGCGCCAGGCAGGGGATAGCCTCGATGCGGCAGCAATACTTGTACAGGTACCATGCGGACAAATCATGCCAGCGGGATAATCCATAATCCGCCGCCACGTAATTGAGATCGTGGATGTGGAAGTTCTCGTGGCTCTGAGCGTACTCATAGAACGCCGCATTGAGGTGCTGGATGTAGTTAGTGAGCCCATGGATGTCGGAAGCGTCCTTATTGCCCAGCAGGCGGTAGAAGGGGTACTCAAAGTTATTCTGGATGATAGTGCATCCCAGTTCCGCCGCGCATTTCTCCCACATACCCCGAAAACGCGCTACCTCCGCCTCATACTTCTCCTCCACCTCTTCCCGGGTATCACGGGTATCGGGGGTGTGGAGGATATTGCGGTAGGAGGTATGGAACCAGACAATATCCGGCCGGAAGCTTTTAAGCTCCTCATTATTGAACATGACCTCCTCGTAGTACTGGTTGTACTCGCATTCGTAGAACTCAGCTTCAATGCCGTTGTGGAGCAGGAAGAGGTCGAGAATCTCGCGGATATCATGCGTTGTGGAGCCACCGAGGATAGCGATTTTCTTTTGAACGCGCTTCTCGCCGGTCTCCAGCAAAAGCTTACGTATCGTGTTGCGTTTCCGTAGCACGAGCCCCGGATCCGTTGGGTATTGCAGCTGGGTTAGAAGGTCATTCATAGATTGATTCTTTCTCGAATTGTTGCATTTCAGGGAATAAGATATCTTCAGCGTCTGCCGCCTCCACAGGCAGCAGCACCTGGGTCTGCGCGGTATGGATTCGTGGAAACCTCGGCATATACACACGCACCCCTTTCTTCTTGTCCGCATTCATCGCACGCCCCCAGCATTCCATCGCTTCCTTCGCCATCGCATACTCCACCATGTCCTTGGGAAGCTCATCAATCGCTATTGATGATGGAACAAAAACACCCTTTAACCCATGAGGTTTCAGTTCATCAATCAACTTATTCAATGCAAATATATAGCAGTTACAAAATCGCTCAAACTTTCCTTGGTTGAGCGTCTTTATGACTGAGCTTATTTTCGGTGTCGCGAAATAATAAAGGTGTGTAGGGGCAAAGGCTCGTATCTTCTCCAGCGAATCAGCCGTGGGATGCTCGACATCTAGCTGCACGGCCTCTGCCGTGCAACCGTAGTCTCGAAGCTCATGGAGAAGATTCATAATATTCGTAACAGACTTATTATAAGTTATTAGTACCCCCCCCGACTAATTGCGAGCAACCTCGTGCACTGCATACCAATGCCACGGCTGGCACCGATTACAAGGGCGCGCTGGCGTGAGAAATCGCCAACCAGTTTTTTCTTAAGCAACACAGAGATGGGGTTGTACTGGATGACAGGAGGACGGAAAAAGGCACTCAGTTCACCTTGCACAAAATCCGACTCGACTTTGACAGAACACTCCCCAAAAAGTGATTGCATCGGTGCCCCCGTACAGGTCATCACTCCTCCCTCTCGATTATGGTGAGAGAATTGCAGATTGAACCCGCGAAACAAGGAATCCTGCCCGGGATAGCGCATGCCGATGATACGGGTCGATGCAAGCAAGACGCCGAGATTGAGCGCGTGGACCATACGCTCGGCAGTGGGGAAGAGTTCCCGGCACAGCCTAGGGTCATACCCTGTCTTTTCCTCCCATGTCACTGGGACGTCCCTATTGGGAGAGGTTGGCTTTTGCGTCCATTCCTCCTTTTCTGAGGGAACTCCCGTTGACTCTACCGTTTCGTACTGAAAACTAACTTTGGAGAAAATCCCTGATCCCTCCCTCACACTCATCCTTGCTCCTGCTGCCTCCGGCGACACATCAATCTCAAAGTTTTCTCCTACGGACAGAGGACGGCGGAACTCTGCTTTGATACCTGTGACGAACACGGGATGCTGCATCTGCTGCGCAAACTCCTCCAAGCAAAGCATCACCTGTTGCACACCGTACACGATCTGCTCTCCGAACATGGTTTGACGAGCGTACTGCTCATCCATATGCACGGGATTATAATCACCGGATAAGCGGGCAAATTTTTGTATTTCTTGATTTTGGATAATCATACTAGAACCTGAAAAAGATGAACCCTCGTCTCACTGGTCTCCAGTAGAAGCTTACGTATCGCGTTGCGTTTCCGTAGCACGAGCCCCGGATCGTTGGGTATTGCAGCTGGTAAAGGAGGTCATTCATAGCTTGATTCTTTTTCTATCAGTTCGATTAAACTCAAGTTCGGAAGTAACAAAAAACTTATGCGTTTCTTAAAATAAGTGGATGGTTTAGGCTCACGCACCACTTGTGCCCCCATCATCCTAAAAACTTCCATTGCTTTATCAAAATTTCCTACTATATATGCTATGTGGTACATCTTGGTTCTGTTCTTTAACCAGATATCAAGCGTATGGCTCTCCTCTGTGTTTTTTAACAACTCGAGACGAGGGGATCCCTGTGCGACCAAAAACCTTCCGTAAATGCCTTGGCAATCATCTCTGAAATCCGGGCTTTCCTGCCTATAACCGAGCAATTTATAGGCGTTAGTCTCTTTATTCAAATCTTTACAAGCTACGCCAATATGGTGAAACTCAAACACGCCCAACAAAGACGTTAGACGTTGTGTGAATTGGCGCTGTGCGCGTTCCTGCAGCTGATATTTCAAGTGCTGTCGATAGAAATCTGCTTCAATTTCTCGTGCTGCACCGACTGAGCCCTCATCAAATTCTCCATCGGCAACCTTAATTTTTTTGAGTTTCAACGTATCGAAGGCAAACTGACAAATTAAATCGAGTCCCTCGCAGGCATCCGGCGTTTGCATCCCTACAAGTCTCCAGTAGAACCGTGCCGTATTCCCCATTATTCGCCCCATCCAAATGACATCGACTCGTTCCCCCGTTATCTTATCCACTAAAATATGACAAGCCGAATAATCGAATGAATGTCCTACATCGACTTTTTTGGAAACGCCTCTGACACCATTAACAAAATCACAATCCTCTTCACGAGCTTGACGTAGGTTAAACATCAGGCCCATGAGAGGTTTTGTGAGATAGGGGAGTGCTTCCATTGTGTACTATTTCTTAAAACCTAAAGTAAATGAATGGATTGTAGGTAGAAGCCGCTATCGAGGCCGCTGAGAGAACAAGGAGAGCCATTAACCAAAGATTCACAAAACCAATCCGCCACTGTGACTTCCCTGTGTCATCTATCATTCTGTTAAACAGCGGCATAGAACACAGGATGCCAACAATGAGAACAATGATCTCTATACGATCCACATAATAAATGAGATGATACATCGGGGTGCCACACTTAAATCCAAACATCGTCAACGCATAATCACACGCGTATGAGAGCGTTTCGGAGCGAAACAAAACTAGGCCGAGCATGAAAACCAAAATGGTATAGATGTGTTGGGCAATTGTAGTGATAAGGCTCTTCTTATTTTTGTTCCAGCCCGTAACAGTTTCGATGAAAATAAAGAAGCCGTTGTAAAGGCCAAAGATCATGAAAATCCAAGTAGCGCCATGCCAGAAACCTATTGCGAACCAAACAATCGCTAACACGAAAAAAGTCAAAATAATATTAGCCTTTTTACGTCCTAGGACTTTGACCAATTTTCCGTATGTTTTGGAAAGGGCAAGGGCTCGCGAAAGGGGTAAAAACAAGTAATCTCTAAAGAATGCTCCGAGGGATATGTGCCACCGCCGCCAATATTCGGAGATTGATTTCGAGATAAATGGGTAGTTGAAGTTCTCCAGGAATTTGAACCCGAAGATAGAGCCGAGGCCGATCGCCATGTCCGAGTACCCGCTGAAGTCGTAGTAGATCTGCAGCGTGTAGCAGATTGCTCCCAGCCAAGTGGTCACGCAGTCCAGTTGGTCAATCGGTTGCGTAAAAACTTTATCCGCCACAGCTCCCAGAGTATTGGCGATGAGAACTTTCTTGGCGAGTCCCACGATGAAGCGTTTCACGCCATAGGTCACTTTCTCGAAGTCCACGGTGCGATGCTCAATTTGGTCGGCTACATCATGGTATTTGACGATAGGTCCCGCCACCAACTGCGGGAAGAGGGTGATGTAGAGCGCGAGTTTGTAGATGTTTTTCTGCGGCTCAACTTCCTCGCGATAGACGTCCACAACATAGCTGATGGCCTGGAAGGTGTAGAAAGAGATGCCGATGGGCATGATGACCTTGATGAAGTCGATATGCCCGCCGAAAAGCTCGTTGATGTTCTCGACAAAGAAGTTGAAGTACTTGAAATAGAACAGGAAGCTCAAATCTCCCAGGATGGTGAGCAGAAGCAGAATCTTCTTATACTTGTACTTCGAGATCAGAATGGCACCGACGTAGTTGATGATGATGGTGAGCAGCATGACCGCCACGTACCGCGGCTCGCCCCAGGCGTAGAAAAAGATGCTGGCCAAGAGCAGGACATAATCCTTCAGCTCCCTCCTCACCAGAAGGTAGAGGGCACACACAATCGGGAGGAACAAAAACAGGAATGTCGTGGACGAAAATAACATGACTCACTAAATTAAAAAAGTTCGCGGAAGTTTAGCGGGATCTCAGAATGAATAAAAAAGGCGGAATGGCCGAGATTAACAAGCAGATTGCTATCAATTACCGGATACATGCGCGGGGGAAGTATATCGCTTTATGAAAGAGATACGCTCGCCGATTGTTACATGGTCATGTGTATGAATCAATTAGAGAAATGACGACGTTTATGCAGCCCGTATGAACCGCATAAAAATTCTTCCGGGTAACCGTTGCTAGGACCCCAAAAAGAATGGCTAAAGAAAAATTGGGCTGTACATCTCTTTCATAAAGAGATAACGCCCTGTATTTTTTGTCACCAGACAGTCGCGTTCATGGCGCTCGTTTAGTTCGTTTCGGGTACAAAAAAGCGCTTGAGCTTGGGGGCAAGCCAACCTTCTATCAAGTGGTACTCAATGAGTACGAGGGGGACGGCCGCCCCCAAGATGATCCATGCACACGTGTGCCCGGACATCCCAAAGTTGTGATTAAAGCGGAAGTAGTGTACCAGCGCGCCTTGAGTGAGCAGTAGAGAGTACGTATAGCGAGAGAGGTACGTGACTCCACTGCAACGGTTCAGCACGGCAGAGATGATCCCCCAGCTGCGCGATGCCGAAATGAGCAGAGCGGCCACAACCAACTCCACCGCGATTGGGTCATATTTTGCCCGGGAGGGATAACACATGTACCCCACCAGCATACACAGCGCACCGAACTCCAGGGCGCTCGCCAGTACACGCAAGAAAACCGTTCGACGCAGGTTCCACTGCTCGCTCAAATAGGCCGCCACCATGCCCAGCCCCATGCAGCTGATGCCGCGTATGGTCCCGCCCGCAAGAAACCCGTAATAGGTGCCAGCGTGCCCCCATCCTTTCCCTGCATGGGCGTTTCTCTCGATCCACCAACTCACAAGCATCCCCGCGATAAGCCATAGCCATGCGCTCTGTCGATTCGTCGCAAACAGTCCCAGGATCAAACAACTCACGATAAAGTAAACACCCATAAACCAATCGGCATAGCCTACGAGTTCCCCCGCAACGCCGTGCCCCGCAGTCGGGAAAAACGCGAAGGGGAAGGTCCACCCAGACTTACACCCCACAGCAACTAATAGAGCGTAGAAGAAGATGATCCCCGGCATCAGCCGTATCCACAACTTACAAATGCCTCGGCACACAGTGCCGGTCTCAATCTTCATGGCCTTCCGGTACAGAAAAAATCCGCCTATGATAAAAAAATACCTCACTGCGTCTGCCAGATGCCACGCCTGCGTGTTGCACAGTCGCAGCACACTCCGCTTCAACTCCGGGTCGATCCAGTCTCCCACATGCACCAAAAACACCGATAAGATCAAAAACAGTCGCAAAAACTCTACGAAATAGATTCGTTTCCCCTTGGTGTTCAATACTTCTGCCATATCGTACACAATATATGTTTCGAAAGTGTATCTCTTTTCAAAGGAGAGGCGCAGATATAACACATAACACGGTAACACTTAACTTTCAGAGATTTTACCCCGAGAGACTGTGTCTGACTTTCATACGGGTCAAAATTACTCCAAGACGTGAAAAAAAGAATGCCATACGAAAATTTAGGCTGTACATCTCCTTTGAAAAGAGATACGCATCTTGAATATCGCGTAAGTCTTTTATTATGAGTGGACGTGGCGATCAGCAGATTTTCTCTTTACCGTCTGACGATACCCTCGTCTCGCGCGTGCCACTGCGGCTATTTCTCCCCGCAGGAAGCCAGTTTATTCCGTTCATGTAACTGTCTTTAATGCCCTATTCTCGAATGTTTAAGCATCGTTTTTGGACCGTCGGACGTGCAAGAAGAATCCTCAAATCTTTTTCCGTGACAACTTTGGGCGACTTTATTTTTGAAGCATGGATATCTCCGCTTGCCAAACGTGTGCAGAGATGCTAAGATACGCAACCGTTATGGCTCTTCCCGTCAACAAGCAACCGGCCTTTGATTTCACCGTCGAAACCGCTGAGGTCAAAAAAAAGGGACAAGGCATCCTCTTTTACATTCTGCCTCCACTTGTCGTGGCAGCCGTGTTTGTGTATTGCTACATGAACAGTCAGGTACCCGAAGCATCCAACCATGCAGCTGCAAAGCAGGTGAAAACTAAGCCAAAGTATTCCACCACAGCGCAGTATGTGGAGGATGATGAAACGGAGGACGACGACAGCAGCGATTCCAACGAATAAGTTTGTTATGCCCTCCCCTGCACCTATCCGCATGACCCCCGACGGCTTGGAAGTGCCACCCAACCCGCTCATCCCTCACATCATCGGAGATGGTTCCGGTCCGGATATCTGGCGCGCTTCTCAGCGCGTTATTGATTCTGCCGTGCGAGCTGCCTACGGAGATTCCCGCCACATCGAATGGCGAGAGGTTCTGGCCGGGCAAAAAGCCTTTGACAGCCTTGGAACGTGGCTGCCGGAGGAGACCGTGCGGGCTTTCCGTGAGTTTTTGGTGGGTATCAAGGGACCGCTCACGACGCCTGTCGGGGGAGGAATCCGGTCGCTGAACGTGGCGCTACGCCAGGGACTGGATCTGTACTGCTGTGTGCGTCCGGTACGTTATTTCTCCGGGCTTGAGACGCCGGTAAAACATCCTGAGCTGGTGGATATGGTCATCTTCCGGGAAAACACTGAGGATATCTACGCAGGCATTGAGTTTGCGGCAGATTCTGAGGAAGCGCAACAACTACGCGACTGGCTCAGCGCCACCTTCCCGGAGCGCGCGTCAAAAGTGCGCTTCCCGCAAAGTTCCGGCTTCGGCATCAAACCTGTTTCGCGTACGGGAACAGAGCGACTCGTGCGGGCAGCCATCCAATATGCCATCGACCACAAAAAGCCCAGCGTCACCTTGGTACACAAAGGGAACATTATGAAGTTCACTGAGGGAGCTTTTCGAGACTGGGGCTATGCACTCGCGGAGAGAGAATTCCAGGCTACACCTTGTGGCACAGGCGCATGGCGACAGCTCCCGTGCGGTATCGTTATCAAGGATTGTATATGCGATGCCTTTTTGCAGGAAATCTTGCTACACCCGGCAGAGCATTCAGTGGTTGCAACACTCAACCTCAATGGCGATTATTGCTCAGACGCTCTGGCCGCACAAGTGGGAGGAATCGGAATTTCTCCCGGCGCCAACATCAACTATGTGACCGGACATGCCGTCTTTGAGGCAACTCATGGCACGGCGCCCTCCCTCGCAGGGAAGGACTTGGTGAACCCCAGTTCCTTTCTGCTCTCCGCGCAAATGATGCTCAACTATATCGGTTGGGATGAGGCTGCTCAGATACTGGAACGCAGTATTCAGATGGCAATCGTCAATCATCACGTCACAGCAGATTTGGCAGAGATGATACCGGGAGCGAAGGCGCTGAAAACCTCAGAATATGCTGATGAACTTATCGGCCATATGCTTTTCTGAGAGCCATGCCGGATTCCCAATTCGTACACGACGCTTTTTCCTCAATCGCCATGCGCTACGTGGCGGCTAACCATCTGCTCTCCCTGGGAATAGATGTCTTGTGGCGCGCTCGCGCGCTCGAAATCGTGGCTGAGTGGCGACCTGCCAATCTGTTGGATATAGCAACAGGGACCGGCGATATGGCGCTTGATATTCAGCGGGAGCTGCCAGAAATTCAAGTGTTAGGCGTCGACTTTTGTGAACCGATGCTCACTGTAGCGCAGCAGAGGGGGCTACGCCACGCGCTGCAGGCAGATGCAATGCACCTGCCCCTGGCTGATGATTCCTACGATGCCATCACCACCGCCTTTGGCTTGCGGAATCTGCCGAACTACGCGGACGCGTTGCGTGAATTCCGACGAGTGTTGCGCGATGGGGGGCACCTCCTCGTGCTGGATTTATCCATCCCAACCGGTATAGTCGCTGCTCCCTATCGCTTTTATCTTCACCGCATTTTGCCTCTACTGGCGGGGTGGTTCACCGGTCAGCGGGAAGCGTACACGTACCTGGGCGCGAGTATTGAGCAATTTCCCCGCGCGGGAGCCTTTATCCAGATGCTCAGAGAAACTGGCTATAGCTGCCCGACAGCGTTGTCTCTGTGCGGGGGAATTGCGGTTATCTACACGGCAGAAGCCTGACGCGGCGGCTCCTTTCCCATCGCCCGTTGAAAAAAATCCGCAGGAAAACACACTTTCGGGTGGACAAAGCCGAGCTTTTCTAGTAGGATGTTGCGCGTATGAGTGGGACTCCCTGTGAGTTCCCCGCATGTTTCAAACCTGCTTTAAAACTATGGCACTTTTCGATAGATCCAAGACATCTTCCGATTCCGGTTTCGCTCCTGCGTCAGACCACGTAAACGATCGTTTGAACAACACCCCATGGGCAACGCCTTCGGATGAAATTGACGACGCCGCTGCGAGCTTCTATTCCTCTCCGGACGACAACACGGCTCCTTTTGGCGAATCCGCGCCCAACATGCCCTCATCCTCCAACAGCAACGTGCTGAATTCCGACGTCACTGTCATCGGCACACTGCGCTTCACGGAAGATCTTTTGGTGGACGGTATCGTGGAAGGTGAAATCGTGTCCGACGGTGTTTTGACCGTGGGAGCCAATGCAAAAATATCGGGCACTGATAAAAACCAGCCGGCTATATGCACAAAGAGCGCCATCATCCATGGCAAGGTCTTTGGCAATGTGGTTGTCACCGATCGTATCGAGCTGTCCTCTTCAGCTGAGTTGCAGGGAGACGTTACGGCCAACAGTATCGCAATTCAGGAGGGAGCCAAAATAGTCGGGCATGTGCAAGTCGGGGCCAGCCTCGGCATCAGCATGCCTGTTAAGACGGCTTCAACGGCGCCCAAACGCTCCCCCAAGCGTACTGCAAGTTCGCCTAACGACGATACATCCAACCTGCTCGTATGAGCCAAGAGCGGCAAGCCTCGGCGGATCCGGGCTACAAGACCCAACCGCTGGAGGCGCCCGGAGTTTCCGGGTACCTGCCGCAGGGGGGACACAGACGCCGGGATCCTTTTGCTCGTGTCGTTGCGCGCGAGCCGCGTCTGGTGGTTCCCATGCGTGACGTGCAGTGTTATGAATGTGGGAAGAACTGCCAGATACCCGTGGCGGCCCTGTCGGCAGTTTGCCCCCATTGCTTCGCTCATTTGAGCACCGCCAATGTCACCGTCAAACCCGGTACGCACCACCTGCAAATCCATACCTTGGGTGATGTAAAAATACCGGAATGTGTCGAACTCTCCCGGCTTCATGTTGTGTGCCACAACCTCACCATAGCGGGGTGTGTCAAAGGAACTCTCCGAGCCACGGGCATATTAACCCTGCAGGGCCGCGCAGAATTGGAGGGGCAACTGACTGCAAGCAAACTTATCGTTGCCGGTGGAGCGCGGGCACAGGTGCGGCCGGGCATATCCGTTGATGAAGCGGAGTTGTCAGGCAGCCTCAGCGGACGCCTGTACGCGAGGGGCGAGGTTCACATTCGCCACAGCGGTAAACTTGACGGTGACTGCCGGGCGACATCTCTGCGACTCGACCACGGAGCCGTACACATCGGTACGAGGGAATTAATCAAGCGTTAAACTCAGCCTCCGTTCCTGCCATGGATATTCGCATCAGCGGCGCTACCCAAAACACGCTCCAGCACGTGAATCTCACTCTACCGTCCGGGAAAATCATCGCCGTAGCGGGTCCCAGCGGTTCCGGCAAGAGCACGCTGGCCTACGATACGCTTTTTGCGGAATCACGACGTCGCTTTTTGGAATGTCTTTCAGCCGGCACGCGGCGAATGATGGCTCGCCCTCCCAAACCGGGTGTTGAGAGTATCGATGGTTTACCCCCTGCCCTTTGTCTGGAGCAAGGGCTTCCCAGCTTGACCTCTCGCTCGGTCCTCGGCAGCATCACCGAAGCGCTGGACTACCTGCGTATCCTGTACGCCGCCGCAGGCACGCCGCATGATCCTGCAACAGGAGAAGAACTCACGCGACTCAGCAGCGATGAAATAGCCCGGACATTATGTTCTTTTCCGGAAGGGACTCATCTCACTTTACTGTCACCGTTGACAGAAAAGGTAGGCGATGAAGAAGGAGATTTGAGTCCGCTTCAACTGCGAAAATCCGGGTATCTGAGGTTGCGAGTCAATGGCACAATGTATGAACTGGATGAGCTGGAGGCACACCCGCCCGCCATCGGTGACACCCTTGAATTGGTCGTGGACCGGCTCATCGTAAAGCCGCAAAACTTTGCGCGCCTGGCAGATTCATTGCAGAGTGCGTTGCGACTCTTCCCGGATGAAGTACGTGTGCTCACGCAAGAGAAAGCCGATGCTCCCGCGCAGCTTCAGAGCTTTCACACACGGTATCGCAACGAACAAACCGGCTTCACGCTGCCGGATCTCAGCCCGGATTTTTTTTCACCCTATTCTGCCCGTGGCGCCTGCCAGAGGTGTTCCGGACGAGGCATCGTGCAACAAAAGAAAGGAAAGCTCTGGGACACCTGCCCCGCCTGCGGCGGCATGCGCCTCAACCCGATTGCACTTGCCGTCACTCTGCGCTTTGCTGACCGGGATATCGGACTAGCTGAGTTTTGTCACCTCACCGTACGTGAAAACCTCGCGCTACTGCGAGAAATAGCAATACCTGAGACCTATCGTCAGGCACTGCAGCCCGCGGTGGAGGCGCTTCATACGCGCATGAGCTGCCTGCAGCAGTTGGGATTGGATTACCTCAGTCTGGATCGCCGAGCCAGCACACTTTCCGGCGGTGAGCTTCAGCGAGCGCGTCTCGCCGGTCAGATCGGCGGCGGCCTTTCCGGCGTCCTCTACATCTTGGATGAGCCGACCATTGGTCTCCATCAATCGGAGACACAGCGTCTCATTGAAGCGCTGCACCACCTGCGTGACAAGGGGAATACCATTCTCGTGGTCGAGCACGATCCGGATCTGCTGCGTGCGGCAGACTGGATTGTTGAGATGGGGCCCGGCAGCGGTCCGGAAGGCGGACGCGTTATCGCCACAGGGACCTGTGAAGAACTGATGCGCAACCCGAAGTCTCCCACCGGTGCGTGGTTGGCCGGGCGACGCCACTATTCACGAGCCCACCCTCTTCAACCGGGTGTCCATGGCTGGCTTTCTCTACACGGAGCTAAAGCTCGTAACCTGAAGAACATAGATTTTACGTTTCCCACTGCGGCTTTCACATGCTTGGCCGGCCCCGGAGGATCCGGCAAGAGTACCCTGGTTCACGAATGCCTGTTACCCGCCCTGAAAAAGGGACTATTGAAGGGCGCCACCCGCATTGATCGCGCGGTCATTGTGGATCAGAGTCCCATCAGTTCATCCTTGCACTCCACCCCGGCAACTGTCACCGGGTTATCGGATATTCTGCGCGCGCTTTATGCACGTCTGCCACTATCTCGCGCGCGGGGGTACACGCCCGCACGCTTTTCGCTCAATGTGCGAGGTGGACGTTGCGAAAGGTGCGGCGGAACCGGTCGATTGCAGGTGGATATGAATTTTCTTTCGGACCTTTTTACTCCGTGTGACGCATGCCACGGCGCCCGGTACAACCGCGAGACACTTGAGTGTACCTGGCGCGGCAAATCCATGGCTCAAGCCCTCGCTCTCACGGTGGACGAAGCGCTCGCATTTTTTTCAAATATACCAACTGCCGGCGCCATTCTACGGGCTCTGAAGGATGTTGGTCTTGGTTACCTGTCACTGGATCGCCCGGCAGATTCGCTCTCCGGCGGGGAGGCTCAGCGGGTGAAAATCGCCACTTACCTCGCCAAGGCGTCGCCTGCCAGAGCATCCCGAACTCTCCACGATAAAAAACTGCTCTTTGTCTTGGATGAACCCACAACCGGTCTCCATTTTGCCGAGGTGGATATGCTTTTGCAGGCGATATACCGCCTTCGGGACGCTGGACACACTATCCTTTGCATTGAACACCACGCCGGCGTACTTTCTCGCGCCGACTACCTGGTGCAGCTTGGCCCTGGCGCCGGGGACGATGGAGGGTGCATCACCTATGCCGGAATCCCTGACTTTGATTGAATAACGCTATTGCCATAGCGTCCATATTATGTTATCCTGACGGCATGAGATCTCGCTACCACTCGCTGCTTTTGGCGCTGGTTTCCCTGCTGTGCGTTTCCTGTGCACAACAGCACACTCTGGTTTCTGAAAGCGGACTGTATGATGTCAAATTGAATCGATCGCTGAAAATCATGGTCAACGGGGGATGGACATGGGGAGGGGGAAATCCCTATCTTCACCAAAAAACCGGCGCGATTTACATAGCTCCCCTGGACATCTCAAAAGTCGAGCAAGATGAGCCGGAACTCGCCCCGCTCATGGTTCCTCAAATGCATCAATACATGGTGGATTTTATTAACAAAGCGCTGCAGGAAAGTAATGCGGCCAATAAGGCAAACTGGACGCTTACGGACGACCCGGCGAAATCGGACATTCGCATTGACACGGCACTTGTACACTTCCGCCCTCAGCGTCCCGGGCTACGCATTCTCTCCAGCATCGGCGGTCATTTTGTTAAAGTTCCCGGTGTCACCGGCGTCGTCGGCAAATTTGCCGAGGGAGACATTTGCATTGAACTCACCATACGCGACTCAAAATCCGGACAACTTTACATGGCCTGCAAGGACAGTAACCGAAAAACGGCCCGCCTTATTTCAGCCGAGGCTTATAAACGATCGGGCAATGCCGACGTCAACCTGAAAGCATGGGCAGAAAAGCTTGGCAAACTCATTCGCTATTGCTCGCCGGATATGCTTGGCGACGGAATTCTGCGAGAGAAGATAAAAAATCGTCCGATCACCGATGTGATTACGGAACATCTGAGCCTGTAAAATCTCCTCTAATTGTGTCAGGGTGGAAGAAGCGGCTTGAATTGCTGCTCCAACGTGCTATGCTATGGGAAGCATATGGAAACTAGAACAGAGGAATTGACTGAAGAAATCGTGAAGCGTTCCGCTTGGATCACCACGGTTAAGTTGGAAATCGGCAAGGTTGTAGTGGGTCAGCAGAAACTCATTTCCCGCCTCATCTTGAGCTTGCTCTGCAAGGGACACGTTTTGCTGGAAGGCGTTCCCGGTCTTGCTAAAACCTTGTCGGTAAAAGCTCTGGCCGGCACGATGCACGCGGAATTTTCGCGCATTCAGTTTACTCCGGATCTCCTCCCGGCAGACCTTATCGGCACGATGATATACAACCCGGAGCTACGCCAGTTTTCGCCCAAAAAAGGCCCCATCTTCGCAAACCTCATTCTGGCTGATGAAATTAACCGCGCCCCCGCGAAAGTGCAGAGCGCTCTACTTGAGGCCATGCAGGAGCGCCAAGTCACCTTGGGCGAAACCACTCACGTCCTCCCGAACCCGTTTCTTGTGTTGGCAACGCAAAACCCCATTGAACAGGAAGGCACTTACCAACTGCCGGAAGCACAGTTGGATCGCTTTCTTTTTAAGGTCATTGTCGACTACCCGTCGAGAGACGAGGAGTTGCAAGTTCTCGCCCTCATGGGGAGTACCGATCCGGTTCCATCCACGGCTCCTGTGGTGGATGTTCGTGATATAGAAGATTCACGCTCTCTGGTCAACAAGATATTTCTGGATCCTGCCGTACAAAACTACATCGTCGATCTGGTGCGTACCACGCGCTCTCCGGAAAAAGTGGATCGCTCCCTGGCCGGCATGGTGCGCGCCGGAGCGTCTCCTCGTGCAACGATCAACATCGCCCTCGCCTCAAAGGCGCTCGCTTTCACTCACCATCGAAGTTACGTCACCCCGCAAGATGTGAAGGATTTGGCACATGATATCCTGCGCCATCGCATTTTGCTCTCCTACGAGGCAGAGGCAGCCAATGTAACGGCTGATGATGTTATTGACCGCATCCTTTCCAAAGTACCTGTGCCGTGACGACTCGGCGCTTCTTCCCCGCACTCCATGGAAAAAACTCGCGACATCATACAGCGGGTGCGTCGCATAGAGATGCAGGCACGCCGCTTGGTTACATCCACGTTTGCCGGATTGTACCGTTCCGGTTTTCGTGGGCAGGGGCTGGACTTTGATGAGTTCCGTGAATACACACCCGGAGATGAGCCGCGTTTTATCGACTGGAAGGTAACAGCACGGACCGGAACGCCCTATGTAAGGAAGTTTCATGAAGAGCGAGAGCAGGCCTTGCTACTGGCTGTCGATGCCAGCGCCTCCATGCGATACGCCGGCGGACAAAGCAGCGATTCGAAATTGGAATATGCTGCGCTCATAGCGACAACGCTGGCATACAGCGCAGCTTTCAATGGAGACAAGACGGGGTTACTCATTTTCGGGTGTTCCCCTCATTTTTACCTTCCTCCGGCAAAAGGAGCGCGCCAGTATCTGCGCATACTCAGCTCCATTCTGAGTTCCCCGGCCGATGGTAAGGATGAGGATATGGCATCAGTGGTTGATGAGATCTTACGCACTCAGCGTAAGAAAACCCTTCTGGTCATGCTCAGCGACTTCTTATTGACGCCGGATAAAAAAGCGATTGGCAAACTCAACTTCCGCCATGAGCTTATTCCCATGCGCGTAAACGACCCGGTGGAGCTTTCCCTGCCGGAAGGCGGCAAGCTGCACGTGATTGATCCTGAATCCGCCGAACAATTCTCTATTGATCTGTCTGATGCCTCTTTACGCGCCAACTACGACAAGTGCGTTCATGCTCATTTGACCGAGTGGGATCGCCTCTTTGATCAGCTGGGAATTGAATACCTTAACCTTCTCACAAATACTGATTTCATGCCCTCTTTGCGGATGCTGTTCAAACACCGAAGCCGTCTGTCCCTGCGTTGACATATGCCTGCAGTACCCTCCATCATTGATGCCATACCGGAACTTGAGCATGAAGTACCGGCGGATCAATTTGCATCATTGTGGTGGGGCTGGTGGGCATTGCTCATTCTCATCATACTTGGAGCCGCTGCCGCCTATGTGGCGCTGAGACTCCGGCGAAAATCACCCCTTCCCATCCCAATCACGCCGGCTGAACAAGCTTTGCAGGATTTGGATGCACTGGAATCAGCCCGCCCGCCATTGTTGCGCGAGTTCAGTCTGCAACTTTCGATGATTATGCGGCGTTTTCTGCAGGGGGAACTGAATGACCCGGCTCTCTTTGAAACACACGAGGAATTCAGCCGCCGTATTGACTCGCTTGCGAGCGTGCCGGAACAGTTTCGTATGCCCATGCACACGCTGCTGGAAAAGTTGGCTGAGTTCAAATACGCCGCGAGCGACACGAAAGACCAAGCTACCGAAGATGAACTTTTGGCACGTGCCAGAGACCTGCTCGACAAGATTCGTGAGGCGCAGCAATCCGCAAAAAATACGCCAACTCCTCTCCATTCTTTGATGCCGCTGGCGGCGCTCATTGGCGGCGAGAGAGAGTTGGTGTGGGGAGCCCCAAACTGGCTTTGGCTGCTTCTTCTCACTGTGCCGTTCTTCTTTCTTCGTCGACGACCCGGCGCAGAAGGCGGTGTCTGCTTACCCACACTCTCTCTCATCAAGGATCGCCTGCGTACCCCTTCGGCTCTTGCCGGACGACTGGGGCCTCTATGTTACACGCTCGCTGCAGTTGCACTCATCATCGCCCTTGCACAACCACGCTGGCGGCTTGAACACGAAGAGCAAAAGGTGAGCGGAATTGACATGATGATTGCCTGTGATCTCTCCGGTTCCATGAGTCTGAGGGATATGGTATTCAGTGTACGCGACGAGTACGGACGCACCGGTCGAGCCACCGTAGATCGATTAACCGCCGCTAAACACGTCATCACGAACTTCATCGCTGACCGTCCGAATGACCGCATTGGTCTGCTGGCTTTCGCCGGGCGAGCGAAACTGTGCAGCCCATTGACTCTCGATCACGCGATCCTGAGCTACATCATGGAGCAGTTTTATCTGCCGGAGCCTGGTGGATTCGGACGACCGGAACGCGCCGGTTACGTGGAGCCGGACGGAACGGCCATCGGCACCGCCATTGCCGGGGCCGCTACGCGTCTTCATGAGCGTGTTGATACAAAGTCGAAGGTTATTATTCTGGTAACCGACGGAGTAAACAACAGCGGCTCTCTCTCTCCGATTGATGCAGCAAAGCAAGCTGCAAAGCTCGACATCAAAATTTTCACGATAGCTATCGGAAGGGATGAGAGGCTCTCGCAATACACAGCTGATGTTGACAACTTTGATGAAAAAACCTTACGCGAAATAGCGGATATCACGGGGGGACGATTTTACCGCGCCGGAAGCGGTTCTCAGCTGCAGCAGGCTTTTCGCAGCATTGATTCACTGGAAAAGACAGACGCCACCCGCCGTAAATTGGTAAGCTACGAATCTCTCTTTGTCTACCCGCTGGCAGTCGCCTTGCTGATGGCTACCATAGGCTTTGTTTTCACTGAATTACGCACACGCTACGTGCCATGAGCTTTTTATACCCACATGTATTACTGCTGTTAGCGTTGGTCCCTGCACTGGGGGTAGCTATGGTGCTGCTGAAGCGACGCTCAACTCACGCATGGCATCAGCTTGTCTCTCCTTCGCACCCGGAGCTGGTGCTTGCCCCGCCCGCGTGGCGCACCAATTTACCGCCTGTATTGGCTTTACTTGCCCTGCTATGCACAATTTTTGCGCTGGCGAGACCTATCAACGGCTACGAGGCCGGTCACGCCGCAGCATCCGGACGCAATTTGCTCATTGCTCTGGACATCTCGAGGTCAATGGAGACGCAAGATGTTGCACCCTCTCGCATTGAGGAGGCACGCGCTGCTGCCTATGAACTTATTGACGCGTTACCCGGAGATAAAATTGGACTTATTGTGTTCTCCGGGGAGGCAGATCTGGTGGTTCCGCTTACCCATGACCACACGGCTCTTCGCGACGCGCTGGAGCAAGTAAACCGAGATTGGGCCGGTAGCGGTGGCACCAACTTTGACCAGCTCCTGCGCTGCGCGATCTCAACTTTTACACGCAGTGCGCCTGATGGGGCAAATGCTCTCCTCATTCTGAGCGATGGAGAAGATACGGTGGACACGCCGGTTTCACTAGCTCAAGAAGCTCGCAAAAAGAACATGCTCGTCATCACAGTCGGTGTCGGGACACCTACCGGCGCCCCCATTCCTGACCCGAAAGGAGAGAACGGACTCTGGCAAGATGCTACGGGAAAGCATGTCATCAGCAAGTTAGATACGGCTTCCCTTCAACGCTTCGCTCAAGCAACCGGGGGAGATTTTTTTATGATGGGTTCAGGAGCAGACTTGTCGGCTTTCGCCCGTGAAACAGCAGCCAAACTCACCGAACACGAGGAAAGTTTTGAATCCGGGCGAGTTCCGCGTGATCTCTTTGCATGGTTCGCTCTGCCGGCCCTGTTACTGATCATTGCAGCCATACTCACGGCAACGGGATGGCATGCACCGAAACTGAGATGTCTCCTGCCTGTTGTGTTGGCAATTTTTTACGCACAATCCGCCTCAGCTGCGTCACCGCCGGACTCCTACGCAGCAGCCCTCCAAGCCTTGCGCGATGAGCGGGCTGATGAAGCAAGTGAACTATTCTCTGCCGCTCTTCTGTCAGATGACCCACAGCTCCAAGCCGCTGCTCATTTGGCTCTCGGCAACCAAAGGGCACGGGCCTGCTTCGCTAAATTACGTTCCCTGTACGAAGGAGGCAATCCCCAACATCAACCGACGCCAGACGCACTACAAAAGATTGTAGATGAATTGAAAACGGCTACAATTCCCTATAATGACGCCTTACATGTTCAACACGACCAAATGCAAGCACGCCACAATCTGGATAAAGTTAACACGTTGATTAAAAAACTTGAAGAAGAAATAGAACGTCTTAAACAACAGCAGAACCAGGACCAACAACAGAATCAGGACCAACAGCAGAATCAGGACCAACAGCAGAATCAGGACCAACAGCAGAATCAGGACCAGCAACAGAATCAGGACCAACAGCAGAAACAGGACCAACAGCAGAAACAGGACCAACAGCAGAATCAGGACCAGCAACAGAACCAGGACCAACAGCAGAATCAGGACCAACAGCAGAATCAGGACCAACAGCAGAATCAGGACCAACAACAGAATCAGGACCAACAGCAGAATCAGGACCAACAACAGAATCAGGACCAGCAACAGAATCAGGACCAACAGCAGAATCAGGACCAACAGCAGAACCAGGACCAGCAGCAGAACCAGGACCAGCAGCAGAATCAGGACCAACAACAGAATCAGGACCAGCAACAGAATCAGGACCAACAGCAGAATCAGGACCGGCAGCGGCAACAGAACCAGCAACAGGAGAAGGAAAATCCTGATGAACAAATAGGGGGAAATCTCGGAACACAACAAGGTGAAAACCAGCGAGCGGAACTGAGTGAAGAAGAAAAAGAAAAGCAACGGGCTGCCGGCGTGTTAAGAATGCATATGGACGAGACCGGCGGCTCACCGATACCGCACCCGGAAGCGCCCAGGAAACGTCCCCTTAAGGATTATTGAAACAAGAAATCAAGCGTACAAGGAACCACCATGCGACACATCATTAAAATCCTCATTATTGCCCTGCTCGGGAGCGTATGGCAAGCCACAGCGGAAATCACGCCCGTGTGGTCCACCGGTGTAGCCGTGCCGGGAGAGCAAGTGCTTCTGTACCTCGTCGACACAGAAGTTGGGGAAGACTTATTTTCAGTGAAAGAGCAACCCCATGTACGTTACGCCGGACTGCAAGTCCTGCAATCCAAGGCGGGAGCCAATCCACTGGACCCCAACCGGGCGATGGTACAAATACTGCCAATACTGGTGCGGCCGGATAAAGTCGGTAATTTGCAGATAAGCGACATCAGTGTGGAGTACCGGAGTGGTCGCAAGCAAAAAGTAAAAATTCCTCCGCTGCCCGTCTGTTCCACGGCAGAAATCAAATGGTATAACAGCCCTGTCCCTTATGGAGCGTTATGGTACACCTACCCCAAGGATGCATACGTACACCAGCCTGTACACACGGCGCTCAAAATTTTTATTCCTCAGGATTGCTTCATCAGTAATCTCCCACAACTTCATTCCGTCGGCGTCAAGATCAGTACGCTTCATTCGGCCGTCCAAGGCGTTATCGCTATTGTGCAGGCGCAACTCATGGAAAACCCCACAGCCTTCGCTCGCAGTCGAGACTGGCGTACGGTTGATTTTTTCGGGGAATTGACGCCATTTCGTGAAGGCAATTCGGACATCACTGGCAAGATATTACTTGCACGCCAACGTGGCATTTTTACCGTCGGACAAGAGGAAATACCCCTGCCCTCTCTCACTCTTTCCGCATTGCCCTTGCCACCGGGAGCACCGGCTCATTTTGCCGACACTGTGGGCAAGTACTCTGTCACAGCCCGAAGCGATGCCTCATCTCTCGCCATGAACGAAGCCGTGGAAGTGCAAATCACAGTTCGTGGCACCGGCAATTTACAGCAACTTGAATGTCCCATTCCAGATGATCTGGACAACTGGAAGCTCGTGCCGGCTACTCGCAAGCCCATTGTCTCCGTCAGCGGAGAAACGGTGGGAATGGTATTTTCGCAATTGATGCGTCCCATCGCTGAGGTGAACGGAATCCCGGCTTTTTCGCTGACATACTTTGACCCGACCTCCATGGCGTACAAGCGAGCGGTCTCGCCCCCGATTCCCCTACCCTGGAGAGAATCTGATGCGACGAGCAATGCACTCGTGCAGGCCGTGTCCGCCCCACCACCGGCAGGAAGTGTGCCAGTAGCAGAATTGACTGATATATATGGATTTATACCACTGAACCAAACAAACCGGCACATGATTGTTCTCCCACGTATACTGTGGTACTTGCTCTATCTGCCGGCACTGGGAATTTTTGCGTACCTGGGGTGGAAATATGCCACCAAACTCCTGGCGGGCAAAACTGCCGTCAGAGCGAAGGAACGGGAACTGCACTCCATCGCTCACGAAACGGATGCCCTTCCATTTCTCAAGCGCGTCGGCGCCTTCATCGAAACTCATATTCCTCCGGATGCACGAGATGAAGCCTTGCAGGAAATTCTTCAACGTAGAGACAATGAAGCTTTTCGTCCCGAAGCGGCACCTCATCTATCTGAAAAGGAACGCAGCAGTATGCTGCAAACCGTACGCAAAGCTTTAGAAAAAGGGACCGGCAAAGTCATCTTGCTGATGCTGGCGCTCTTACCCCTCAGCTCAGGCAACGATGGGTCGCCTCAGGAATTATATAATGGTCGCCAGTACTCCAAGGCTCTGGACCAGCTTGAGCAGATGGAGAAAGAGGGCGTTCCCGATGGGGCCAATGCTGACATCATCCTCTACAATATCGGGGAGTGCCAATATCGCCTTGGAAAGCCGGGAGTGGCAGCTCTCTTTTATACCCGGGCGCTCATCCTGAACCCGTCCTTCCGGGAAGCTCGCGCCAACCTCGACTTTATCCAGCGTAAGGAGGGCGCTGTCCTCCGCATTCGTTCTGAAGCTGATCATCTGTTCACCCTGCTTTCCTGCGGACAGCTTTGGGTTGCCACGATCATTTGCACGGCGCTTCTGGCTCTCTGTATAGCTCTTCATTTGCTGTGGCGCAAAAGGATTGCATGGCTCAGCACCCTAACCGTACTCTTCTCTGTACTTTCGTTCCTATGTATCATGGATTGGGTGTACTACGGCACACGTGATTCAGCCGACTTCACCGCACTTCCGCCTTCTGATTTAGCCGTGATCCTCCACACAACTCCTCTGCGAACTGCCGCCGCCCCCGACGCCTCGGCTGTGATGCAGCTGACGGCTTCCTCGCCGGTGCATCTGCTGGCACGGCGTGGAGCTTTTTCCTACGTCGAAACAGCGACTGCAGTGCGTGGATGGGTAGAATCGGAAGCGGTGGAAGCCGTCGATCCTTCTTCGCCGCCACGTCTTCCCATTTCTATTCGGTTCCGCTGAATACATGCAACGCGCAACAGGGCGAGTCGTATCCATCTCGAGAGTCCGAGTGAGCGCCGCATGATTATCGCTCGCTCGGATGCTTTACCGCACCGAACTGCCCTTTCTCATTACCTTGACAAATTGGAGAGTACCTGCTATGCTGGCGCGGATGAAAGGCGTGATTTCTGGCTTGGCTTTTACGTTGGTTCTTGGCATGACTGTGGCAGCGCAACCTGTGCAGCGTCCTAATATCCTGTTTATCATCACGGACGACCATGCTGTACAAGCATTGGGGAGCAACGAAAAAGACTCACCTGTGCCCCTGCCAGGGTTCCGTCGGCTCGCTCAGGAAGGCATGGTTTTTGACCGCGCCTATTGCGCCAATTCACTATGCGGTCCGTCGCGTGCGAGTATGCTCACCGGACGCCATTCACATAACAACGGCTTCATGTTCAATATGCGGGATGACAAGCCCATGGTGCCGTTTGATGGGAGTCAGCCGAGCTACCCCAAAATGTTACAGGCTGCCGGATATCAAACCGGCCTAGTCGGCAAATGGCATCTCTTTTCACGACCAACCGGTTTTGACTCTTGGCAAATTTTCCCGAATCAAGGGGATTACTGGGATCCGGAGTTTCTGACAGATACCCCGAGCGGCAAGGGGTTCCTGAGCTACCGCTCTCGTGGGTATGTGACGGATCTGCTCACCACGAAAGCGATCGATTGGCTTGAACAACGCGATAAGAATCGCCCTTTTGCCTTGGTTCTCGGGCACAAAGCTCCCCACCGCAACTGGCTGCCTGCGCCGCGCCACTTGGAAAAAATCAAAAAATATGTTGCTCATCTGACTCCCCCATCTACGTTGCAAGACGACTGGAAAGACCGCCCTGCTTTTCTCAGCCTGACTCGCCAAAGTGTGGGGCGCGACTTATGTAACTGGAATGACTCACACTTACAGGAGGACCTCATTCCCTTTGATGTCATGAAAGAAATTGTTCCCAGGCACGTGCTGAAGCGCATGTTGAGTCAGGGAAAGTTCGCCGGTCAGGTTCCTCCCGATTTTGATCTGTCGAAACATTCGCCGAAGTTTGCGCCGAAAACCAACTATGACGACGGTTTGGCACATGTTGAAAAAGGAGTGTTACCCATTTACCGTGAATACTATGCGCAGCGCACCAAGGAATTTGTGGAAGAGATGCAGTCCGGAAAAATCCGTGACATGCACGACATCACCGAGCGGCGCTGGAGGTGGTATATGGAGGATTACCTCGGTACACTGTTGGCCGTGGATGAGTCCATTTCCACCATCTTGGACTACTTGGACAAGCAAGGACTCTCGGAAAACACACTGGTTATCTACGTGGGTGATCAAGGTTTCTATTTGGGCGAACACGGTCTCTACGACAAACGCTGGATTTTTGAGGAAAGCATGCGTATGCCGCTTATTATGAGATGGAAAGGCAAAATACCTGCCGGTATACGCAGCCGTGCTACTGTCCAGAATATTGATTATGCTCCTACCATAGCGGAGGTTGCAGGTGTTAACACCCCGGAAAATAAGAAAACGTTCGACGGAGAGTCACTTGTTCCGCTCTTCGCAACCGGAGCAAACGAAAAGTTCGATGGACGTGCGCTCTACTACGCATTCTACGAGAATCCGGGTGAGCATAACGCGCCGCTGCACGACGGTGTGCGCACCGAACGATATACCTTTGCACACATTCTCTCGCTTACCCCTGAAGAAAAGGCGTCGGGCACCAGAAAGCCGGAAGATGAGTGGCTTCTTATTGATAATGAGAAAGACCCCCAGCAGATGCACAACGTAGCCACCGATCCCGCGTATAAAGAGGTTTTTGAGCAACTCAAAACCGAGTACGAAAACCAGCGAGCCAAGTTTCACGCTACCCTCTGAATCGACACAACTCGATTCACTCAAAATTTGTACTGAGCCGGATCAATATGAAGCCGACGAATGCGGTAATTCAGCTTACGCAACGTTGTGTGCAGCTCCCGCGCTGCGGCAGACATGTTGCCATGCGTACGCTTGAGGGCCGCCGTGATCAATTCTGATTCGAACGATGCCGTCAGCGCCTCCATCGGCGTATCATTTTCCGGAGCCGCCGTGCGATCAGGAAGCATGGACTCCGTACCCGTAGCAGCGGCGGTCTGAAGAGAGGCCGGCAAATCAATTGCATTAACCACGCTACTGGTGGACATAATCACGACCCGCTCTATCATATTCTCAAGTTCTCGAACATTGCCCGGCCAATGGTAGCTCATCAACATATCGATAGCCGCCGAGGAGAGGCGGCGCACATCTTTATGGTGAAGCTTGTTGTACTTCGCAAGAAAGAAATCCGCCAAAGAGACGATATCCACCTTCCGAGAGCGAAGCGGCGGCACCACAATGGGTAACACGGCCAAGCGATAGTAAAGATCCTCTCGGAAAAGTCCGTCTGCCATCATGCGTTCCAAATTGCGAGACGTGGCAGCAATAATACGAGCCTGGGTACGTATGGATTGCTGGGAACCTACTCTCTCAAAAACCTTTTCTTGCAGGACGCGCAAGAGTTTTACCTGCGTCTGTACGGGCAGGTCTCCTATTTCATCCAGGAACAGGGTGCCGGATGACGCTTCTTCAAAACGCCCGATCCGCTGTTTGATAGCGCCCGTGAAAGCTCCCTTCTCATGCCCGAAAAGCTCAGATTCGATGAGGCCCTCGGGCAAAGCTGCGCAGTTCACAGCCACAAAGGGCCCCCCACGTCTGTCAGAAGCGTAATGTATGGCTTGCGCGAGCAGCTCCTTACCGGTGCCGGATTCACCCAGCAGGAGAACTGTGGCCGTGGAACGCGCAACCTTTGTCATTTCCAAGTACACAGCACGCATTGCCGAGGAATGCCCAATGATGTTGGCAAAACCGGTATTTTCTCCCAACTCGAAGCGCATGCGGTCATTCTCCCGTTCGCGTAGCTGGCGTTCCGCCATCTCTTCGCGAACGCTTGCCACAGCATCCGCCAGGATATTTGCAACGATCTCCAGTAGCCGCACGAGTTTTTCGAGCGTGCCCTTCGGCAACACGGGGAATGAGAGGGAAAGCGTTCCTATGACCAAGCCGCTGTGCTTAATCGCCACACAGAGGAAAGATTCACTTTGCGCGTCATGAAGTACACCCGTGCGATTCAAAAAGGCGCTGCTGCGAGCGGTGTCACGTAAGACAGCGGATTCTCCCGTTTGCCCGACACGTCCGGTTATCCCCTCTCCCAAACGGTACGTGCCACGAGCCTTCTCTTCATCCGAAAGACCGTAGGAAGCTTCTATCACCAAATCTTCCCCTCGCAAGAGACAAAGCGCGCCCTGGGGAAAGCAAAGATTTCGTCGCAACACGAGCATAATTTGCTCCAGGAGATCTGCGACTTCCCTTTGTCCGACCAAAACCTTTGAGATGCCTGAAAGCACCCGCAACTCCAGGCTGTCGCCCGAAAGTTCGTTCAGTGGAGAATGTGTATCAGACTTTGCCATATCGGATCAGAAGAAGCTCACGGGTAAAGATGTACCCGTCTCACCCAATGTGAAGGAAAGGCCCATGCCGGTTTCGCGGCGCCCGCCATTATCCCTCAGCATCGTCGTCAACCCCAGGTACCACGGACCAAACTTGCGCGTGATTGAAAATTGCTGAATCGGCGCACGCTTTTCCACCACATCCCAGCTAACGCGTGCAGCCGCTGTGTATCGTTCGTTGAGTCGTAAATTGATCTGCAAATACGCATAGTTCGCATCTCGTTGAATGGGGTGATTACTGATGTAGCGATGTCCCAACTGTGTTTCTAACCACGGGGTAGGAACCACGGAAAAAGAGGTGTTATACTGGTTAAAGCCATCGCCGTTGCGTACGGTGGGAGTTTGAGTTTCCAAACGCAGGGAACACTGGGATGTCAAGCGTAGGTTAATTAGCGAATAGAGGTTGGAAAAGCGCGATTCAGTATTTGGATTATCAATGTTATAATCCAAGAACATGTTCCAGTCCAGCACACGACGGCTCTCTCCGTCATACACAGTACTCAGTGTGTTGCGCATACCAAGGCGCCACACGGTCCAGTGCCCCCAGCCGTCAATACCCGTAAACTCCATGAGATCCAGGGGCATCGGACTAACCGTGCTGTTGCCCAACGTACTCGACCACGTATCGACCTGCGGGACATAGGGATTGGATGAGGAAACGGTGCCGTGAGAAACTTCTGCATAAGGATGGATAACATGGTAAAGGCCGTTAATGCCCAGCCACGGCACTTTCACATTAGCAAAATGCTTGTAAAACTTGATGTCAAAGTCACAGCCCAAATACCCGAGGAGACGATTATCTGCCCCCACATTTTCCACATTGTAGTATCCGGTGTACCCGCCGCCAGCCTTCGGAGTAACACTCAGGAAGCGCAAAATGGTGAAATTGACACTCGCCTCATGCGTAGAATTGATTCGCACGTAACTCCCCGAATTGAGCAACCTGGTGTAGTACTCCTGCAGCTCCCCGGAGCGATACTGGTCGAGATAATGCAAGTACAGTTGGCGTTGCTCGGCAGGGATATTTTGGTGCAAGACAGCAGCGCTATTGCGTGTTTCGTACGCTATATGAGTTCCTCCCAAAACCGTGCGTGGCCTGTAGTAAGAAAGCTCCACACGTTCGTCACTACTGTAGAAATTATTGGGGGAGAAGCGAGTAAGCAGCATCGTACTACTGCGCGGCGTGCGACGCTCCACGCGCGCATTGTTGTCCGGCTTATCGTTGAGTTTTGCCTCCTCTTCAAAAAAATCCTGCAACACATACCGATCGCCCAGCACATTAATATCAGTCCCGGCAGTCCACTCCGACTTCTTGTCTGACATGGGCAGTTTCCACATAGTTTGCATTGCGACACGGTAGCGATTATGTCGCACAGATTCGCGAGACTTCCTAACGGGGTTAACGTCGGGATGCTTGTCAGCGATACCGTATATCTGCAAGCCTCGCGTATCTTGGAACTGGCTGCGCATGGCGTAAGATGAGAAATCAACCCCGCCTGCCACCCCACGCCGGACGCGGTAATCGAGCCGCGTGGTAGCCAAATAATCCGCAACCGGCTTTCCATGCTCAACTCGTCGATTCCCGATTAAAAAGCCGTAGCGATTCAACAGATATAATCCCCAAATGGATTTAGCCCCCGGCATGGGCATATACCCTTCATCCGGATTGAGAGAGTGAGACAGCGGCACCCATCCGAGAATCGGCACCGGCATATCCTTTTCCGCGCCGGAAATACTCAAGCGAGAGAGAGTACCGTAATCACCGGGATATACTGTCATCGTCCCCGTTCCTACCCACATGCCCGGTCTCTGAACATCCTCGGTCGTGACAAAAGCGTGATGGATCACCATACGAGTTCTTCCGGGGGAAATTTTATTGTAGGTAGCTGAAGAACCGCGAATAATGAGGCCATCAGCCTTAGCTCGCACGTCGGTTACGCGAGCCTCCTCAATTTTCCAATCGTAGCAGCCATGTTTCGCACGTGCCAGTGTGTTGCCCTGGTAAATGACGAGGGGCCCGCCCAGTTCTGCTACGCCGGCATTTAAGTCCGCAACAACGCTTTCAGCGAAAATTTCCTGTCCTTCGCCGGTACGGAGATAAATCGGACTGGTCCCAGCAGTGTATGTGATCGTGCGTTTCACATCATCATACCGCACATATCCGTGGTCATTGCGTATGACACAGGAGTCCGGAAGTTTGGCATCCATCGATGAACCAACCGTGGAAACAGCGCGATCCACCAGGCTATCCAGCGGGGTGCCAACAATAGCTTGATCCGGTAAAGGAATGAAGGCTGCACGTTCCTCAGCAGCTGAGACGGCACTCCATGCCGCCGCGAAAAGAATCCCGACCAGCCAGCTCCACCGACTGCCCCTGCAAGGCTCCAACTGGCGCATTCCGGTCATGAATCAGAAGATGTTGAAAGAGAATCATTCAAGGCGGCATCCATGTACTCCCTACCGCGATATCGACGGCGGGCGCGTTCCGGTGTATTCGCTAAATTGACCAATACAAAACAGTCCAACGTGCCTCCAAAGTCTTCATCGATACCGAAGCTCACCATGCAGCCACCCAAGCGCAAATATTGCTTAAGCAGCACAGGTATTCCTCTGCCTTCCTCTAATTCGCTGACCATGCCGGATAAAACGCGAATATCCGGCAAAGCAGATGGCAACAGCCGTGCATCCTCGCTAAGAAGTTCCAAATTTTGTGGGGGAGTGTAGGCGGAGATCTCGCGACTCAGTTCCGGGTGCATGCAGCGCTGTTTCAAGTATGAGTGGATCAAAGCTCGAGAAGCTCTGCTGTAATTTGGCGATATACTCACGGTCCCGTAGAGGTATTTGTATCGAGGATTTTTGTTGAGGAATCGTCCGATCCCCATCCAAAGAGTATCCAAAGAAGCCGCTTGGCGCTGGTACTCCGGAGTAATAAAGGCGCGACCCAATTCCAAGCCCATCGAGATGCTCTGCAAGAATCGATCGCTCATGCGGAAAAAATGTGAGTTATAGATACCCTGTGGACCACGTTTCTTAAGTATCTCATCGGTAAGCCCAATGCGGTACGCGCCTGCGATCCGCCCCGCCTCCTCATCCCACATAATCAGGTGGGTGTAATACTCATCCCACTCATCCAGATCACTCGCCAAACCTGTTCCCTCCCCCACACAACGAAAGGTTCGCTCACGTTGCACTCCGATCTCGCGCATCATGTGAGGGATCTGGCCCGCAACCGCTGTATAGATACGCAGCGGGGACGTCTCACTCACATAGCACAGACTTTCCGGCGGCAGAGCCGCTATCTCCTTTCGCAGAGCCTGCTCCGACTCCTGCGGCGCTATCGGTTGCATGACACGCTGCGGCGAGTCCGAATGTTGTTCTCCGGTCTTGCTCTGCGGTTCATTGTACCGAAGCAACATGCTGCGCAGACGCATATAAGCTGTCAATTGATCGGACCCCATACCATTCATAATCGCGGGAGAAATGGGGGAACCAAGTCGTATATCGTGGCGCATGCGCCCATCGCGTAGGATTTCACGCGGCAAAAAATTCACACGCAATGAGCGGGAGATGACGCTCAGCACTTGGAAAAAGATCCCCGTGCGACCGGATATGTGCATGGGAACGACCGTGGCGCCTGTCTTCAAGATCAGCGATGCTATATTCTGCTGCCAGGGATCATCCACAACTCGACCATCCCTCAATGAATAGGTGGCGGCAGATCCACTTGGAAAAACCAATAGACAATGCCCCTTCTTCAGCCACAACAGCATCTCTCGCATACCTGCCATATTGGCGCGTTTCGCCGCCTCACCTCCGTACACATCAACGGTAATTTCATAAGGTCGCATCCCGCGCACACACTGTAAAAACTCATTGACCACAATTTTTATATCCGGACGTCTCTGGACGACGACATCACCAAACATCAGACCATCAGACATCCCATGAGGATGATTGGAAACAATAACACAAGGCCCCTCCTGCGGGATGTGGTCAAGGCCGCTCAAGTCATACCGCAAATTAAGGTACCTGCAAGCCAGATGGAAAAAATTCTCCTTGCTCCCGGCTTCCCAATCATCATCAATGTGTTCATGAGCCACATTGAGGGCGTGCAACCCCAGCCTCTTCTCAAGAAACTCTCTGAAGACAACGGGCAGATAATGACCTCCCGGCACACGGTCGGCAAGATCCACCATTTTGGGTCGCTTGAACTTCATAGGTTGCGCTCCTCCCGGGCGCGCGCGAGCGCGCATCCAAAGGCATTCTATCATACGCATTGCCCGCGGTCAAGGATGTCATGCACGTCAGATAAGCCTTTTGCACCTTGCGCAATGAAATACAATAACACATTCGTCCTGGTCAAATTTCCCAAAAAAGTTCTCTCTCCCCTCCACTGCCGTTACCCACCACCGCCGATTCGGTGGGCTGGGAGGGAGTCGCGCGAAACGGGCAAATGATCGCGCTTAAGACCAGCCCCATTTGGCCCGCCCTCTCCCGCTTCGGCAACCCTTACCCGCCCTTCGACTATGGCTCGCATATGAGTGTGCGCCTGGTCTCCATCGAGAAGTGCATCGACATCGGATTGGTGGATGACCCCCAAGCACTGCGCGCCCAAATGGAGTCCGCCCGCAGCTCATTCAACGAGGGCGTGGAAGTGGACGCGAGCGGATGGTCCAAGGATATCCTCGCTGAAATCGAGAAGCAGCTCCAAGGCCTCGCCGTGCTCGACCACGGTGTGCTTCGCATGACCGACCCCAACGGCACCACCCCTTACTCCTCAGAAGAACTCGCCCGCATCCTCACCTCCCCGCTGCCCAACGGCATTCCCCACTTGCAACTGCAAGCCCTCCGCGATTGGATGGAGGATAGCTCTCGCTTTAATCCTCCTACAAAGCCAATCGGTGATAACCCTCCAAAAAGCGGGAAGGTCTCTCTTAACGAAAAAGAAGATCTTGCGCGGTTAATCTCTCGTATCAAAAGCAAGGAGTCTGACCAAACATTGGTGAGGGGAATGGGCTTTGGAGGCATGGATGACTACAACGATTTCTTGCGAGAACTCACTAACAAGGGTTACTACCAAGCCAAAGCAGGAAGAGTTGCTGACTCGTGGACGACGAGCGACGCATCTGCCGAGGCGTATGCTTCGAAGAAAAAATGGCAAGTCAAACTCATCTGTCGAAAGCACGAAAGCGCAAAAGATTTGCGACCCCTCTACCAGATTGCTCTTCCACAATCAAGCGCCCCAACAAAACCTCTTGCCTCAGAAGCCGAGCTTCTCATCCCCGGTAATGTTCGGATGAGAGTCCTCAACTACAAGCAGGAGGACATCGGTGGAGGTAAACGTCTGACCATTTACTGCGAGGAGGAATAACGCCATGCCCCCGTATTTAGCGGATTTTGTTCCATCTTTCATCCCTTGTCGATTTCCTGGGATGAGATGGCATTTTTCTATCTCGATACCACTCTGCCTCTCTCTCGTACAAGCGTTGCCAGTACTTGTAGCTCTCTGTTTGCTTTCCCTTCACAGACTCCGCAAACTCCTTCGGCGTTTCGTGCAAGCGGCACTTGGCAACTTTGGAGGGCTTCCCTTTCACGCCTCTCGTTTAATCACACTTTCCCCCGCAAGTCAAGCATGATCTCCCTCTCCATCAGTTTTGACCCCCTGCGCCTCCCCACAGGCTCCTTTGAAGTCACCCAGCGCGACTTGGACTCCATCCGCATAGGCGCCGCCAACGAAATGCGCGAGTTGGTCTCAGCCCGCTTGCGCACCCAGGGCGGCCGCCATTGGTGGCATCAAGCCGCAGACCGCACTCGGCGCGTGAGCGAAGGTGATACCGAAGTCATCCAAGTGCATCAGCGCGGCGTGCGCCTCCAATGGCTCGGGCTCGACCCCCAACACGCCCAAGCGCGCCTCCCTCCTTGCTATCCCGGCCAGCAAAGCCATCACCGAATACCCGCGAGCCTACCCGCCCTTCGACTTCAACTCCGGCATGTCCACCCGCCCCGTGCTCATCGACCGCTGCCGCGAGCTCGGGCTGCC
>CANQAC010000013.1 GCA_947589345.1 uncultured Akkermansia sp. | reverse complement strand
TACGGATTCTAAATACGTACCGATATGAAAACGAAATCAAATAGACAGACGGAGCTGGCGGCGATAGAGGTGCTGCGGCAGACGGGTGTGGATGTGCTGGAAGCGGCGTTGGTGGCCAAGAGGGCGCTGGAGGCGGGGAGGGGTCGCGTGAAGCGCGCCATGGCGTGCATTACGGCAGGGGAGGAAGAGCTGCGGCGCCACGAAAAGACGGTCACCTTTGCCCGAGCGGTGGAAGAGGCATTGGAAGCGAGGAAAGATCGACGGAGACGGACGTTGTGCGACTTCCGCAGCATCGCGAAGCGGTTCATGAGACGTTGCAAGGGTCTGGCGAATCGGCGCATGCGCAGCATCTCCGCCGAGGAATGTCGAGGCTATATCCGAGAGGCTTTCGACACGCCGCGGCAGCGGAACAAAGCGAGACTCATCCTCAGTGGGATTTTCTCCACGGCGTGCAAGCGGGGATGGTGCGCGGAGAACCCGGTGCGCAAGGTGGAGCCGGAGAGACTTGAAGAGAAACGCATCAGCATCCTGAACAAGGAAGAAATCGGGCGACTCATGCACACCGCCGAAACCTTCGAGGGTAGCGTCTGCCTCGCCGCGACCGCCATTATGCTCTACGCCGGCGTGCGCCCAAATGAAGTGGAACGGTTACGCTGGAGTGATGTGCGGATCGATGACGGCGTCATCTGCATCGCCCCGCACCACAGCAAGACCGGCGGCGCGCGGCACGTCACCATCTTCTCGCCCTTGGCGCGCATCCTGCAACGCATCCGACGTCCCGGGAACGAGCGGATCTGTCCGCCGAACTGGCGACACCTCTGGACTCGCCTGCATCGGGAGGCAGGCTTCACAGTCTGGCAACCGGACGTCCTGCGTCACACCTTTGCCACGCACCATTTGGCCACCTTCCGCAACTATGCCGAGCTGCAATTAGAGATGGGACACCGCTCGGCGGAACTGCTGCGCACGCGCTACATCGCCATGGAGGGCGTGTACCGCCGCGAGGACTCCCTGCTGGCATGCTAAAGAGAGGTAACATTTCTTTTCAACAATCGGTTGATTAACAATGTTTCTGATTAGTTTTTCTTTAACGAAAACATCCGATAAGAACGAAAATAAAATGCCCGATAGGGAAATTTTCCTTGTCAAAAGAGGGAAAAGCAGGTAATATTCCCGAATGGGAATGGAAATGCAATGTGTGCAACGTACTTCTGAAATAGGGAATCTTATACGACGAAGGCGCAGAGAAGCGGGATATACGATTCAACAACTTGCGCAGTTGCTGGGGTGCAGCACGCGCTTTCTCAGCGAAGTTGAACGTGGAAAAGAGAGTGCGAGTATAGGACGAGTGCTACAGATTGCCGTGTCTCTTGGGTTGGAGATGCGCATGGGGAAAAAGTCAGTGCGCTGAGATCATGAACAAGCGGCTCAACGTTTACTACGGCAAACGCGAAGTGGGGGAATTGTGGGTGGATCAGGCTGAAATTTACCACTTCCGCTACACAAGAGAATGGGAAAGGAAAGGGTTCTCGATAGGTCGTGTGCTACCATGTGGATGTGGGGAATTACACGGGAGGGAGGTGGAGTATTTTTGGAGCAACATATTGCCGGAGGGCATTTGCCGCGAGTCGATAGAGCGCGAGTTGCGTACGGATGGTAGTGATTTCGCTCTGCTATGTGAACTTGGGAAAGAAGTAGCCGGCGCCCTCTCGTTGGTGAAACCCGGGGATGAGCCGCCTGCCTCGCGCGGATCCTACTCGGCTGTTCTGAAGGAGGAGGAATTGAGCGCGCGGCTGAGAAATTTGCCACACCGTCCCATTCTGCATCGTAACGAACGTTGGAGTTTATCACTCGCCGGAGCACAGAACAAAATGGCAGTTTTACGCACAAAAGAGGGGATACGTATGCCGCGGGATGGAGCAGCTTCCAACTGTATTCTTAAGATCGCATCGGCGGATTTTCCCGACCTCGTTTTCAATGAGTTCATCTGCATGAGACTGGCACGGGAGGTGGGGCTTCCCTGCGCTCGAGTCGATCTTTTGCGCATTGGTGATGTATGGGCGCTGGCTGTGGAGCGCTATGACCGGCATTTGCACGCCGGATTGGTTCAAAGATTTCATCAGCAGGACTTTTGCCAAATGCTCGGCATTCCGCATTCGCTAAAATATGAATTTCATGGAGGTCCCGGTTTGCAAGAGTGCACCCAGGCTATGCGTGAGATTTCAGCCTTACCCGTTGAGGATGCCTTTCTCTTGGGACAATGGTACACTTTTAATTTGCTAATCGGTAACATGGACGGTCACGCCAAAAATATCTCCATGCTTTACAAGCCGCAGTCGGGTTGGCGTCTTTCCCCCTTCTACGATCTCGTTCATACCGTTGTGTATGAGGACATAAGAGGAGTGACGGCTATGCTTCCTTGCGGCAGGGAGGTGAATCTGCGTCGCATCACGCCATCCTTATGGCAATCCACCATGCAGAGCATAGGACTTCCCCTTCGTCCTATTTGTTCCTCTGCAAGAGAAATGAAAAATACCCTTCTCTCATCAATTTCCGATTTCTCCCTGACGGAGAGGTTAGGGCGTTCTCCGCAAAGCGATGTCGTTCGTCGCCTTCTCCGTAGCTTGGAGAATTGCG
Source organism: uncultured Akkermansia sp. (assembly GCA_947589345.1). GTDB lineage: Bacteria > Verrucomicrobiota > Verrucomicrobiia > Verrucomicrobiales > Akkermansiaceae > Akkermansia. The sequence continues at coordinate 42,624 of CANQAC010000013.1, read as the reverse complement.
TTCGCTCCGCCGGTTTTCTGCCAACCGCTGAATCTGAGTAGTCAGCTGCGGCAAAAAAGGAAAATGCAGATGGATTACGGGAGTTACGCGCGCCGCTGTTATCGAATAAAGGCAGCAGCTGGTTGCACACGCTCAGCTTTGGTGATGCCGAGACTGCGCACGCGCTACATTGCCATGGAAGGCGTGTACCGTCGCGAGGACTCCCTGCTGGCATGCTGAGCAACTTTCACGGAAAGAAGCATGAGTTCCAAAGGCGTGCGAAGCGCCCTCCCGCACACATCGCAAAAAAAGTTGCTTTTCCAGCGTGCGGGGCGTATGATACGCGCATGACAGACAGCTCGCTATACCGCGCTTGGGCGGAGATTGATACGGACGCGATGAAACACAACTTGCGCGTCGTGCAGAAAGCTCTACCGAATCACCGGCGCATGGCGATCGTGAAGGCGGAGGCCTACGGGCACGGGCTGGAGGGGGTCGTTCGCGCATTGGATGATGAAGACATCTCCTTCTTCGGCGTAGCCACCATCGCGGAAGCGCAGCGCGTGCAGGACACAGGGGCGCACACGTGCCCGTTCATCCTGGGTCCCTGTTTCCCGGAAGAGCGCGAAGCTATCGTGCAGAATGGGTGGCGAGCGGCCCTTTCTTCACCCGAGGAAGCGGAGCATTTTAATTCTCTGGGCGAGCTGTACGGCAAAAAAGTGCACCTGCACATCAGCATCGACACCGGTATGGGGCGCGCGGGTCTGCTGCCGCACAGCATTCACGGCTTGGCGGACAAATTAAAGCAGCTCCCGAACCTGCATATCGAGGGCATCTATTCTCATCTCTCCGCCGCCAGCGAGGACATCTCCTTCACCCACCGCCAAATCGCAGCCTTTGAACAGGCAGTGGGCGAACTCTCGCAAGACATAACCTTTGAGTACCGTCACCTGTGCAGCAGCTCCGGCGTATTCAACTACCGCGTGCCCTGCACGAACATGGTGCGTTTGGGACGCATCCTGTACGGCTATTCGCCCATGCCGTCGCCTTTCAACAAAGAGTTGCGCAACACCCTCACCTTGTTCAGCCGCGTCACGCTCGTGCGCACGCTGCCGGACAACCACGGCGTGTCCTACAATCACACTTACATCACCACGGCGCCCACTCGCGTGGCCACCATCGGCATCGGTTTCGGGGACGGCTACCTGCACTACCTCTCCAACACGGGCGCACGCGTGTACCTCAACAACTCTTACTGCCCGGTGCTGGGACGCGTGACGATGGATCAGGTGATGGTGGATGTGACCCACCTGGAGAATGTGAACCCCGGCGATGTAGCTGAAATGATGGGCCCGAACGTTCCCTGGCAGGAGCTTACCGCCCGCGCTCACACGATCCCCTCCAACGTCATCACCTCCATCTCCGCCCGCGTCCCACGCGTGTACCGCCCCTCCGGACAGGCGGGAGGAACGCCGTAGCCGAGGCATTTACTTTTTGGCATCCTTGCCGAGCAAGATGTGGGCCGTAAGCATCTTTGCCAGCGTACCGCCGTCAATTGCCCTGGTGACCGGCATGCGGTACGAATCCAAAGCGTTCCACAACATGGTACGCAGCGCCAGTCGGGCTTTTTTGACGCTTTTCGTCGTTCCTATGCCGAAGAGATACGAGTGTACCACTGCATACGAGGCCTTCACCCCGGCGTGATCCCGGCTGACGCAATAGTATTCAAACGCTTTCTTGGGATCTTGCGCCCCGTTTGCACCGGACGCACACAAGCGACCCAAGTAGTACGCGGCATTCCAAGCCTTGTGCTTGAGCGCCTTTTCCATTATCTCCTTGCATTCTGAGGCCTTTCCAGGATCCGCAAGCAGTTGTTCTCCCAGTATCTTCACAGCCGTCGGGGAACCACTTTCCGCCGCTTTGCGCAACCACGCATCGTCATCCACTCCCGGGTGATTCTCGTTGGCATCCATGTTCATCCGTTCTGCTATTTTTTTGAGAACCCCCATCTGCTCGTCAGCAGCCTTGTCTACGGCATTGTCTTCGCTGATTCCCTTGATTGTTTCGAGGGATGACATCAATTCTGCCACGTATTCTTTGTTGTAGCCTTTACGCTGATTATCCAAGCCCGGCGGGTCAAAATTGTCAACCATACCCGCATACTTCATATATTGGGTAACCTCCTTGAGGCGGTTGGGATATTCCGCGAGTAATTCCGCTATGGACAAAAAAGTCTGCAGAGCGTTAAACGAACCCTGCTGAGCCGCAGTATCCAAGTACTCGATTCCTTCCTTTTCACAGCCCCATACCACGCCGGAAGGAGCGCGTCCCAGCTCTTCCCCCACCTTCTTCAACAGCGGTCTGCAACCCTGCTTGAGTGACGCCCATGCCCAATTCGGGTACGCTTTTTTGACTCTTTTTTTGACCTCTTTGCCTGCAGCCTTAAAACCTGATTCCTCATAAACCTCCTCAAAAACACCGACATCCGACTTATCCCGTGCCAGATACCGCTGAACAATGAACCCGATAACACTCTTACGTTCGACAGCCTTATCCGCCAGCTGCTTCATTTTGTCCTCGTTTTCCGGCATACCGAAATTGCACACGAGATAAGCCTCCATGGCTTCCAGCAAACCCTTGTCCGCCGCGGCTTCCAGTTGTTCCAGATCCTCGCTCTTTCTCTGCTCTATATCCTCGGCGAGATATGTTTGAAGGCCGACCACCGCTTGCGCACGAGCATCTCCGGACTCAGCCTTCTCCTGCAACAGCTCCATAGCTGCCTTCCTTCCGTTCTCCGTATCCTCCCCTATGAGATGGAGCGCTCGCATCTGCCAAGTTTCCTGTTCCGTCGGTTGTGAAGCTCCCCCGGGCGCGTCTGCGGCATGTGCCATCCCACCGAGCATCAAGCCCGCCGCCCCTGCAAGTATCAGAACACTCGCCAAGGCAAGAATTATAAAATGTTTACAATGAATCAATAACAAAAAAAAGGGGGGGGTAACAGATTTTTGACATGGGAATTTGAAATCCTAACAGAGTGTACTCTATCAAAGATAACAATTATAAGCAAGCAAAAATAAACAAATCTTTTGAGGCGATGCGCGGCATTACGGTTCATGCGCACAGCTGCATATACCTAGCGAAAAGGTAGGAAATACCTTGACAAAGCGGAATAGACGTGGTATAAGGCCCCCGTATGAGAGAGGATGTACGACGAGCCATTGCTCAAGGAGGACTGAAGCGGGAGGAGGTCCGGCGCTTGATTGAGATGGAGGAAGAGGAATTGTTCGCGGGAGCCACAAAACTTCGGGAGCATTACTTCGGCAACAAGATTGAGATCTGTTTTATCATCAATGCAAAGAGCGGGAACTGCAACATGAATTGCCGCTTCTGTTCGCAGAGCGGATTCAATACCACGCAAATCGAAAAATATCCTTTCAAAAGCGAGGCCCAGCTTGAGGAAATTGTGCGCGAATGGGAGGATTTGCCGGTAGGGAGGTGCGGCATCGTGACTTCCGGCGGAGCATTAACGGACGCCGACGTGGAAAAATTAGCGAGCTTTATTGAAAACCGCCGAAAAGCCGGCAAAAAGACTCCCAAAATATGCGGCTCCCTGGGCAGATTGAAAGACCACGCCATCGAGCGACTGAAGCAGGCCGGTCTCACCCGACTGCACCACAACCTGGAGACGAATGAGTCATTCTATCCGCAAATATGCACCACGCAGACCTGGCGGGATCGACTCGACACCGTACACTGTGCGCGTCAGGCCGGGCTCTCGGTATGCTGCGGCGGACTTTTCGGTTTGGGGGAGACCTGGGACGACCGCATCTCCTTTGCCGAGGAATTGCGGTGCGAGGGCATACGTAACATTCCCATCAACTTCCTCTACCCGCACCCCGGCACGCCGCTGGCCGACCGACCCGTGATGCCTGCGGAAGAAGCTCTGCGCATCATCGCCCTCTTTCGCTACATGATACCGGATGCTACGCTTCGCATCTGCGGGGGGCGTGTGAGTGTGCTCAAACAGCGTCAGTACGATATATTCGCCGCCGGCGCCAATGCTCTGATGAGCGGCAATTATCTCACAATCCCCGGAGCAGGAATTCACGCCGACCTGGCAAAGTTGCGCGAACTCGGGCTCGAACCGGTAGAATAAGGCAGCCCCCTCATTCGCGCCTCCCGTCTCACGCACGGCCCCCCCCCCCCCCGAAACCGGGGGCATCAGCCGGCCCCGCGCAAGAGCCTTGCACAACATCCGCAGCCCGCAAGATGTCAGTCCCTCCTCCCCTGCCCGCTTATTTCCTCTTCCGAGACACGGCTGCGAACACGCCCCTCTTCACAACCGCGCGCCTTTTCACTCGTCCGTCATGGACACAATACACAGGCTCAGCACAGGTTCATCAGCAGCGATGATCCCGGGAGACGTCGCACCATCATTTTCCCCACTGGTTTATTGCATCATATGCACGACACCAACAATCCGCGAGCAACAAACATGTTTTCAAAACCATTTGTCCTGCATGGCTGGCAGAGCGCTTGACAAGCGTGAGGACAAAAGCTATGCTGGTGGTATATGACAGCGGACTTGATTATCATAGGTGGAGGACCAGCCGGGTATGTGGGAGCCATCCGCGCGGCGCAACTCGGCAAGAAAGTTGTCTGCGTGGAAAAGGAACGTGTGGGAGGAACGTGCCTGAATTGGGGGTGCATCCCCACCAAAGCGCTCTTGGAGAGTGCAGAGATGTACCGCAAAATGTCTCAGAAGGCAGAATCGTACGGCTTGAAAACTCAGGGGGTGCAAGCGGATTGGGATGCGGTGGTAGCGCGTTCACGATCAGTCAGTGATCGTTTGTGTTCCGGTTTTGACTTTCTCTTCAAAAAACACGGCATTGAACGCGTGGAGGGTACCGCGAGCATTCCTTCTCCCGGCGTTGTAGAAGTCACGGCAGCGGACGGCTCCATCAACCGGCTCGAAGCGCCAAAAATACTCGTAGCCACGGGCGCTCGCACCCGAGAGATACCGACTTTCCCCATGGACGGCAACCGCATCGTGGGCAGCAAGGAAGCCCTTACCCTGCCGCGGATACCGGAAAGCATGCTGGTAATTGGTTCGGGAGCCATCGGTTCTGAGTTCTCGTACATTTACAACTGTCTGGGAACGAAAGTGACGCTCGTGGAAGCCTTGCCGAACATCCTGCCCAATGAAGATGATGAGGTGTGTAAACTCATGGAGCGGGCATTCAAAAAACGCGGCATTACCTGCCTGACGGGAGCCAAAGTAGAAAGCGTGAACACCACAGACGCAGGAGTGGAAGCGCACATCACCCGACCCGGCAAGCCGGATACAACGGTCAATGCAGAAATTTGCCTCGTGGCCGTGGGTGTCGTTCCGGTTGTCCCGGAAATCCAAGGGCTTCAACTCACTGAACGGGGCTTTGTGCAGGTCAATGAACGCTACGAAACAAACCTGCCGGGTGTGTACGCCGCGGGCGACTGTATCGGCGGAGTGATGCTCGCGCACGCCGCCAGTTTTGAGGCTACCCAGGCCGTGGAGGGAATGTTCCTGCCCAACTTTACCCCGAAAAAGCCAACCCTTGTCCCCGGCTGCACGTACTGCCACCCGCAAGTCGCCAGTGTCGGCAAACGCGAGCGTGAACTCAAGCAGGCAGGCATCGCTTACAAAGTCGGCAAGTTTCCTTTCCAGGCCATCGGACGAGCTGTTGCCGCCGGAGAAACAGAAGGCTTCATCAAGCTCCTCTTTGGCGCCGAGCATGGGGAATTGCTGGGGGCTCATATCGTGGGTGAAGACGCCACGGAGCTGATCGCCACACCCCAGCTCGCCATCTCATCGGAACTGACGGATGAAGACCTGCACGCGATGATTTTTGCTCACCCAACGCTTAGCGAGGCCATTCATGAGGCCACGCTGGCGGCAGACGGCGTGCAAATACACGCCTGATACCATGGCTCGCCAATTTTACTACGACACGGGGAAAGAAAAGATAGGACCTGTCACCGGGTACGACTTGCTGCGTCTGCGCACTGAAGGCTCCATAGAGGACAGCACATGGGTGCGACGGGCAGATTCGTTGACTTGGCGCCACTTCTCCGAAGTTGATCTGAGAAAGGAGGAGGAAGAAGAGGCCAATCCGTCATTGTGGCGCCTACTTATGCGGCACACGAGCTGGCGCGGCGTCTTACTTTTCGTCGCCGTGGTTACGGTGTTGCTCGCTCTCTTCATCGGGCTGATCTCCGTGGCAGGACCTCTACTCCTTGTCCTGTTGATCTTGTGGATATTGAGCCGTTTGATCAAAGGCTGATTACAGTCAGTTCCCACGTTTATCGCGGCACGCGGTGCGGCTTTTCGGCTGCAGCAAGAAGCCTCGTGAAGCGGATGCTTCTCACATTTCCGTCGATATCCGATCTTTGAGAATTCATCGCAATACATATAGTATCAACAACCAGTGGACAAACTGCCGCCAAGCGTCGGCAACGATCCCATTTCTCTTTGTGATTGACTTGAAGAACTCCGTTGTTCTCTTGACAAAGCGGGTGAAATTTGCTATCAAAGAAGCATGAAGTGGAGATTATCCTACGTCGTACTCATCCTGGTGATGCTGGTGGTGGGTTATATGGTAGATCCGATGTTGTTCCCGGGCGGAGAGAAACAGGTTCAACAAACAAAGGAAGAGGACAGTTTTTTTGAGATCGACATACGCAAAAACGAGCCTCAGCGAGTCGTCCAAAACACTCCCGAACCTGAGCCGGAGCCTGTTGTTGAGGATGGCCAGGAAGACGAAGAGGAAAAGGATCCGGAGAGTGCGGAAATTACCCAAATCAACCGTGTGCTGGGTGAGGATCGCGGTCGACGTCCTGTACACGAGGAGGACGTCAAGGGCGTGATCCGCCCCAATGAGTGGCGCAAGCCCAAAGCGCTTGAGCGCAAGCTGACCAGCCGCCTCCGTTCTCGCATCGGCACCCCGAATCGCGACCGCATACTCGCTTTCATACGCGATCCGGAAAACCGTTTGCAGATTGCACAATGGGAGTTGCTTCACCGGGCAGATTTGGACGCATTGTCCGAGCTGATGAAGGATAAAGAGACCGCCGACTCACTGGCAAAGTTGCTCAATAACTTGCCGTGGATCAGTTCCTTTGTCTACGACGGAGAGATGGAGAAGCCGGAAATTGCGTTGGCTATGGTGCAGCAGTTCAGGAAAGTCGACAAGGACATGGACCATGACCGGCTCATGGACAAAGTGAAGGTGAAGCCCGGTGTGAAGCGTCGCATTGCGGCTGCTGTAGCCGTTGAGTTTACCCGCAACGGTTGGTATGGCTCGGGAACGCCCCTCACTAAAGAGCAGATCAAGTACTACAAGGACACCGGCATTCCCTTGCCCGACATTACCCCCGACTCCGGCAAGAAAAAGGCCCCGGTGAAAGATAACTTCCGCCTGGCGCGCGAGCGCTACCTCTTCTTCGCCCAAAGTTGGGATGAGGGACTGCTCAACACATCCTTCGGCAATCTACCGGACTGGCTCATGCACTTCCCCTGCGGATGGAGAGGCAACAACCCCTTCGGCACCGCCAGCAGCATGCGCTGGCAACGCGACAACTGCTCAGCCCCTGCTCGCGCTTACTTGGACATGTGCAGTCAAGTTCCCTATCTCCCCCTCAACAAGTACGGAGACGACATCTTCTCAAACTATTACTACCAGCCCTTCGATGTGCTTTATCCCGGTCTGTTTGCCAAGGAGACGCGCGATATCGGAGCCGTGTGCGGTGGATTATCCCACTTCGGCGCGTCTTCGGCCTGCTCCAACGGGGTGCCCGCTTTCACGATGGGAGAACCCGGTCACTGCGCCTACGCCGTGTATGTGGACGATGAATGGCACCCCACCAACACCATCTCCGAAAAACGCCAGCCTCACTACCTCACTTGGGGGCTGCATCAGTGGAGCGCGTTGCAAATGATGACGGATATGTATAAGGACGGCCAGCGCACCCGCGATGCGCAAATGATATGCTCGCTTGCCAACCTTCTCGCAAAGAATAAAAATCCCATCAATGCACTCAAACTGTACGAGATGGCCGTCACCATGCAACCTCTCTACAACCCGGTGTGGGGAATGTACCTGGATACGGCGGCAAAATATCTTAGCAAACGACCATCCAAATATCTCGGTGTCAACGACTTTATATGCTCAGCCGTCGCTCCTAAACACCCGGAAATGTGCGCCCGCTATCTCACGGAGACCATCTATCCCACCTTGCTCACCACGCTCAAGACCGGAAAGCAAAAAATGGTGGCCTTCAAGAGCTACTTCGGCAACCTCAATGAAAATGAGAAAGCGGAGTGGGACATGGAGAAGATGCTCTCCATGCAGTTTGACTCGCTCGGCAAGGCGGTACCCGTTAAACTCGATTATTTCCGCATGATTGCAGATAGTGTGCGTCGGCGTCCGGCGTTCGGTCCCGCTCTGAGTTGGGCTGTGCGGCGTGCATACCAGGATAACCGCAGTACCGGGGAACGCGTACGCGGCATGGTTGATTCTCTGCTCGACGACCTCCCGAAAGACGACCCCAATTACAATGATACGCAGGTACTGCTGAAAGCCTCCGTTATCCGGGCGGCCGAGGAGATGACGGCTCTTTCTCTTGAAAACCCGCGCGGGAATAATCGCGACAAGGAGTATTACCTGGATATCGCCAATAAATACAGCAAGGACTACCTGAATCCGGAAGAAAACAACATGCCCGACTTTACGCCTCCTCCCGGCAAACTCATCTCTCCCGGAGGGTTGGTGATGCTGGACATGTACGCCCCAAAACAGGATAGCATTGTCACTCATGCCGCTGCCCTCACCCCACAGGGTGGAGCTATCATCTCAGAAAAAGGAAAACACCGCAAGGTGACTGTGGAGCTGCCTAAACGCGCCAACATCGGGGGAATCGTCATTGTCCCCACGGGGCCGGACTGCACAGCCTACCGCGAGTGGTTTGTGGAAACATCGATGGATGGTAAGAACTGGAAGCTCCTGGCCAATCTCCCCGAATCCTCAGAAAACCCATGCATCGTACTGACCGTGGAACGTGACTGCCCTCAGGCGCGTTACATACGCATTGACTCCGGGGCAGAACAGTTGCAGGGCATCAACTTCAAAGCTATTCTGGTATATGACAACAAAAAAGGCAAATAAAACTTCCCTGCTCATCGCGCTCTGCGCGGTATTTTCGGCCGCAGCTCCGCTCTGCCCCGCCCAGAGTGAGGAACCCTCGGCTGAGCAACCGCCGGTCGCTCCCGAAAAAGCTGATGCATCCAAGAACCCGCGCCGTCCCGAAACATTTCAGGACGCTCTGAGCGCCGCCGGCGATGATGGTGTGATTGCTTTTTGCTATGGACCGGATTGGAACCAACGCAGCGTACGCATGCTGAAATCATTTTGGAATACGGAAAATTTGGAAAAGGCGACAGGGCAGGCAATACTGGTGGCAGTGCCGATTTATGAAAATCCCTCCCCGGAGCAGGAGGAGGAAGCTAACCGTATTTCAGCGGGCATGCCTCCCGTGCCCTTCAGTGTATGTCCCACGGTTATGATGGTGGATAAGAATGGCACGATGTACGCCAACCTGCCCGGCTCAGATTTTCTGGGCGATGAGAAAGGAGCAACAGGCATTCAAAATATCGCCCAGAAACTGGCGGCTCACCGCAAAGCTGTCGAGTTGATGAATAAAGCAGCTACCCTGCAGGGTGTAGAAAAGGCAAAGGTACTCGGCGAAATCGGAGAACTCCCGATCGAAAAGCCCAGTGGGTTGGTAGATATGTTGAAAGAAGCCGATCCCAAAGACACCACGGGCTTAATACGCCGCAATGAGCACAGCGCCCTTCAATTCCTTTACAAGCAGATGGATACCAAGGATGGATTCCTGAAGCAAGACTTTCACACAACGCTGAAGGATCTCATGGTGGAAAGCATGAAAATCGTCAACGACACGGCTCTGCGCACGGAGGACCGCCAAGCGGCGTACTGCCTGCTCATCGGGCAAGCCAGACGTGAAGAGGGCGGCAGCAAGCGCCTGAAGGATATGATCAATGCCAACATGAAGATCGACCCGAACAGCTTCTACGGTCGCGCCATGCCCCGCCTGCTCGCCCTCTGGAGCCAGGAGCGCGCTAATGAAAGCGTGGACGAACGCCGCACCCGCCGTAATCAGGAAAAAGAAGACGAAAAAAAGCGTCGGCAACACGATCGCGAAATCAAAAAAACGGAACGCAATGTCAATGTTGAATAAACCACATTGCCTCTCCCCCGTGATTCATGCGTGCGCATCTCCTTGTCCCTCTGCTGAGAACCCTGCTGAACGGTCTGGCAGGAGCCTTGCTCATTGTGGGGGGAACGAGCAAGGCGCAGCACGCTGTTTTTCAGAGCAAGGATTACGCGACAAACAACGGACTGGTGGGATTGCTCCAAGGCGAGCTTAAAGGTTACCGTATTGAAGCGCATTTTTTTCGAGCCTCGGAATACGAACTGTGCATTGTGGATGAAGGTGACGCAACTCCTGTCTACGGCAACCTGGAGCAGGCCATGCGCCGCAACAACTGTGTAGCCGGCATCAACGGCGGCTACTTCGCCGCCTCTGCCCGACGTTCGCCTATCGGTCTGCTGCGCCACGCTTCCCGAAGCATTGCCCCTTTCTCGACCGGCTCATTTACCGTAGCTGGTACTTTGTATGACACGGGTGTGTCCATCTCTCTGGACCGCAGTACCGCGTTGCGCTTGTCACCGCAACACATGCACGAGGCGATACAAGGCGGACCTTTCCTCATCGACCAATTTCACGCGGTGGCGGGTTTGGAGCGTACGCGCAAAGCAATGCGCACCTTGGTGGCAACGGATGGAGAAGGCAACTGGTGCCTTGCCATTACATCGCCTCTCTCTCTGCACGAATTGGCAAACATTCTGCTGCAACCCGGGTGCCTGGGAAAATTCCGTGTACGTACAGCGCTCAATATGGACGGTGGCAGCTCAAGTGCGTACTGGGATAAGGATGCCGGCATCTATCGCCCCGGGTTCAAATCTGTACGCAACTACATCGGCATTCGTCCCAGAAAAAAATCACCCGCGCCTGCCGGACGTCAACGTCGCTGATACGCAACTGTCACACACCATCCCGCACACACCGATTGTCTCGGCTCCAAAATCCCGGTCCCTGTCTTTTATCTTGACCGCGTGCGGTTTTTCTTTTCCGTCTGCTTGAGCTCTTCTGTCGGAGACGTCGCAAAAGGATCATAACTTTCCTCATCGCGCACCAAGGACAGACGAGCCCCGCCACGAATGAGCATGGAAAGTTCGTTGAGATCTCGCCGCTGCATCTGCACATAAGCAGCTCGAGGCGGGCGATGTGTACTGTTGATCAAAACCAACCCATTGGAAAAGGTGAGCATGCGATCCGACGAAGCAAAGAGAGCCGAGGCGCGCGGCACACGCGAGCCGTTAATTTCACCTTCGCGGTCGGTGAGGACAGTTTCTTCATTTTTCCCTTGTTTCACAAGATCCACGGAAGGACTCACATTATACGCCGCAACCAGAATGCGGCCATCCCAAAGCGTGATCTCAAGATCAGCAAGATGCAGCTCCATCCGCAAGTTTGCAGGCGCGACCCCGAGGCTTTGCCCAATCTTAAGATCCGATGGATTGGTCATCCTGTTAATCAACATAATCAACTCCGGAGAGCTGTTGTAAGCCGTAGCGATGCGATCCAAATTCTCCCCGCGGCGCACAGTGTGCCGCCTCAGGTTGGGATTGGCTGCACTCAAGTACCGTCGCACACGGATCTGCCCCACCAGCTGTCGAGCCTCGTGTCCGGCTAATCCCCGCTTGTTGATGAAGGGCTGAAGCAAAGAAAGCGCCTGATCATCCTGCCGCTGGGCGAAAAACCGCTGCGCCTGCTCCAATTCAGCCGGGCGGCGCGGCCATAGAGAATAGTTCTGCTGGGCTTGCAGCAACGCACTACAGCAGGCCGTGGCGCTTAAAATCAAAGATATTAATCTCATGGGATTGTTGAATCATCTCAATCATGAAACGCAGCAGCGATATCTCCCACGCATCATCGACTCCTTCAATAACCGCTCTCAAGGCGTCACCACTGCTCTCAGCCTCTCTCACCACTCGTTCGCTGACCTCGCGTATGTCCTCGTGCAGGTATTCTTCATGCACCTCCGAACGTTTGAATTGGAAGCCATATTGAATGAGCGCTTGTATCTGCATGCCGTGCTCTGCCATCCATGAAAAAAAACGATCCGCATCAGAGGTGAACCCCTCCGTCTCCATTCCTTGCATGTGCCGCGGCTTGAGTATGCGAGGCTTGCCGGCCTCCACCCATCCGCTCCTCACCCGGCATTCTCCCACACGATCCATCGGCTCCGCTAGGATTCGAAAATTAAATCGCGTCTCGCCGAAGGATTCTATGCGTCTGTACGGCGCATACAACACACGCGTGTGTCGTATGGCATACCCCACATAGTCTGAGTTCATGCTCTTGTTCACAACTTTCTACCGCACCTCCGGCTCCCTCAGGAGCAAGATGAAACGGGCGGTCCCGTCCGCGAGGAGGAAACCGCCCGGAACTTCAAGATTAACCCGCTGGGATTAGCCTTGCTTGTGTTCCTTGATGTATGCAACCACGTCGCTCACAGACTTCAGCTTCTCAGCGTCCTCGTCGGGCACTTCCACGGAAAACTTTTCCTCGAAGGTCATGACGAGTTCGACGGTGTCAAGAGAATCTGCGCCGAGGTCATCAATGAACTTGGCATCAGGGGTCACCTTTTCACGATCCACGCCGAGCTGCTCGACGATGACATCAACTACCTGGGATTCGATATTGTCGGACATATATATAATGTGTGACTGAATTGAGGTACGACCATTCTACCTCACCTGATTCACAAAATCAACTCTTATTTTGCGCGTGGCATTAAAAAACTAGCAAATGAGGTGGCGCCACAGAGCAAACAACCCTTTCAGAGTGAGATCGGCATCATGAACATCGGCCCAGTCCGGCAACGCTCCGCCGCGCGTAGCATCTCCGCCCGTCACTACGACGTACACCTTGCCCTCCAGCTCCTCTTCAATGCCCCGCACCAATGCCCGCAACATACCATCAAACCCCCTCACAATGCCCGCTTGCATGGCGGCAACTGTGCTGCGACCCAACAGGCTGCTGCCTGCCGCAGCCGGGGCTAATTGATCCCATGAAAGTTTGGGAAGTAAATTCGCACGCTGGGAAAGCGCTTGGCTGAGAGCTTGCAAGCCCGGCGCAATGGCGCCACCGAGCAAGGTCGGCGTCCCCTCCTGCATGACGACGGCATCCAATGTGCAGGCGGTTCCCAAATCCACAGCCAGACACGGCAGCGGGTAGTGCAAAGCCACGGCCGCAGCATTGGCGAGGCGATCCGCCCCCACACATGAAGGTTGCTCGTATAAACGCAACAGTTTCGGACAATCAGCGCCGCAAACAACATGTATCGGATGCTCCGACAAAGCTTGCTGCAGCACATCCTGTCCCGTCGGCACCACGGAACCGAGTATGACCTGCTCAAAACTCCAGTCAGCCAGTAATCTCTTTACACTCGGCGGAGCAAGCCGAGCCGTTGGCAAACACCGTCTCTCGCCGCAAAGTTTTCCATCGGCATCAGCCAGGGTAAACTTGGTGAGCGTGTTGGAATTGTCAATCAAGAGAGTCTGCTCCTTCATGGAAAAAAGCGTTGTAATAAAGCATTTACTGTGCGGACTGCACCATCTCCCCGCTTCGCCGTGCGCATGGCTCGCACCATGCGTTGCCACCCCGCTGCCTCGTGTTCCAGCAGACGCTCCACGGTCTGCAGCATTTCCCCCGTACTTTCCACGTATGTACCCGCCCCATCCTGCATCAGGAGCTGTTGATTACCCTCTTCCTGCCCCGGTAAAACATAATTCACCAGCACAGGAGTTTGTGTGGCATAGCACTCGAACACCGTGGCAGCGCCGGCTTTTCCTATATAGAAGTGAGCTTGCCGCAAGTCCTCAGCAATACTCCCGATCGTTCCGCCGTAGCGCACGTGACCACCGGCATCGCCCAGCATGCCGCGCAAGCGAGTCTCGCGTTCCTCGGCCAGCAAGGTCACCTCCACCTCCGGCCACGCATTCACCATGCCTAAAACATCGGCGCGTACCCGCTCCAGCCGGGCATGAGCAGCGTACACCACGCGCAATCCCTGACCGCGCTCCCCGGGCGGGCGGCGCGTTTCCAGCGGCTTAAAACCGGCACGCACCGGAAATCCCGTGCTACGTAATCTTTCAGGGGATACTCCGTACTGCCGCTGAACATGCGCGCAACTCCCCTCATCGGGCAGGCAAATGAGCGGCGCGCGCGCGCGAACCCACGCGCTGTTGACTCGCAAGGCATCAGTCACAACCACAGCATAGGGAATACCCTTCAATTGCCCCCGCTCCGCGAGGGCATCCAGCATGTACGCATAAAGGGGATACGTGCATACCACGAGATCCGGTTCCTCAACTCGCAGCAGCTCTTGCAAACGCCTCATGCTCCCTGCTATGCCCGGCAAATTGAGCATGTGCGCCCAATCTGTCGCATCAATTTGCGCATACGCTATGCCCCACGCCCACGGCATCCGGCGCACACACGCGCGGTACACGCGCTGAGTCATGCGGAACATGCGTGGCTTGGCCAAAGCACATAGATCAAGCACCTTCGCTTTCCATCCTCTCTCGCTGAACTCCTGCGCCAACGCGCTGGCTGCCGCCTCATGTCCCCTCCCATACCCTATGCTCAACAATAGCGCCTTTCGCTCATTTCTCATAGGTCTGCGGGTCTTTCTGCTCGACTGCTGCTCCCCTCTGTTTCCTGACGCTCTCCCTGCCGACTCCCGGGAAACAGAGCGGGTAGCGGGAATCGAACCCGCATTATCAGCTTGGAAGGCTGGAGCTTTACCATTAAGCTATACCCGCGCAGATCGCTTCGCATTTTACCACACTTTCTCATTTTGGCAAGCCCTTTCTTTGCTAACTTTCCTTTTTCATTCATTTTCCTGACAGAAAAAAATATGATTAATCAAAAAAACATTTGACTTTTCCGTAGAAAGTCATACACTCTAACGCATGGAAGGGAGTACGCGTCCCTCCTGTTTCATCATATCGCGACCTATGAATACAAAACATATTATGTCTTTGGCGCTGGCGGGCTTGGCAGCCATGCCGGTGGTAGCTCAAGCGGAGACGCAGCCATGCTGCGAGCAAAATCTGCTGCAGAAGATGGATCTTTTGACTCCGGCATCCGACGCCCCTTCCTACAAAGTGAAGGCAAATCAAAAGACCGGTTCCCAGTGGCATGTTGATATGGCCTACGGCTACTACAATGTCCACCGCAGCGAATTGGGAGAGGACACCAACCTCAACTACGCTCTGCTGCACGGTCATGTGAATCAACGCCTCATTCAGGACGATGTCAACGGCGGCACATGGCTGCATGTTGAGTTCATCGGCTCTTGGGGGCTGGATAAGGATACCGTGCGTGACGGAAGTGACCTCATTGGTTCGGTTACCTTGTTCCAGCGCGACCTTGTCGGGAAGCGCAACTTCTACTTCCCGGAAGTGGCCGTCAAGCACTTCTTCAACGGCAAAAAGGCCGCCATCGTCGCAGGTATGGTGAAGTTTGGCGATTACTTTGACGCCGTGGGCATTGCCAGCGACACCTACACGTCTTTCATGAACTCCGGCTTCTGCAACTCCACGGTGCTGCCGCTCATCGACAGCAATGTGGGCGCGCTCGCTCAGGTGCAGATCGGCAAGAAGAATTATGTGATGGCTGGGGTAACCCGCACAGGCACCGCTCCCGGCTATGATCCCATCAACTCTGACGGCGACGGTTACATCGTGATGGGCGAGTGGGGGCACTACTTCCATAAAGGCAAGGGCGTCCTCAAAGTCACTCCGTTCTTCCAGATGCTTGATATTAATAATGGTGAAGAGTTAGAACATCACCGCAACGGGGGTGTCGTCGGTAGCGTGCAGTACACCATCAACGACTATGTGACCGTGTTCGTACGCGGCGGCGTAGCTGCCAAGCAGCAGTACGGCAACGCCGCCGAACTCACCGGCGGTCTGCGCGCCAAGCTCATTCCTTCCCGCAAGGATGATTATCTCGGCATCGCTTATGGCGTGTTCAAGGGACAGAACAGTGCTGATCTCACTGACGAAAATGACCAAGATACTCGCACCATTCACAACCGCGAGACGGTTCTGGAAGCTTACTACAACTTGCAGCTCGGTCGTTACTTCCGCGTGATGCCGCATATCCAGTACATCCATGACCCGGCTTACTCCACCAACAACGACTCCGTGGTGGCCGGCGTTCAGGGTGTGTTCTCATTCTGATCTGGCGACGACCTCTTTTTGATCGTTCAGCAACGCATCGGGCTTCCGGTGCGTTGCTTTTTCTTTTGTTGACAAACTGACCGTTGCGTCATTGCTCAAGCAGGAGTTTCGGTCAAGCACGACCTCAACCACGTCGCGGAATTTTACCCGACGGCTTTCCGCGCCAGACTCATTCCCTTTCCAAAAATTCGGTTATGCAGGGAGCAGTCCGGCAGTCTTCGCAAGAGAGCGGGCATGCGGCTTGATACGGAGGATTGCCCTGCACATCTTCCACTGCCGACGACTGTTTTTTTGGAACGAGCGTACTACCATTTGCAGTTCGGTCGCAACCTCTGCATGCTTTCCGCGCATTCATTCTACCCGTTCATCATCCCCCTATTCGCGCAATCGCGATACTCTCGTTGCAAGAATTCAGGGAGTAACCCCCTACCCGCGTAGCGCTAAACCAGCTGCCACACCACCGTGCGTGTAAAAACTTCTCCGGGGTCAAGCATAATACTGGGGAAGTCAGGATGATGAGGAGCGTCCGGCCACCCTTGCGCCTCCAACGCGATTCCTCCACGTGGTCGCTCACTCAGCCAATCCCCCGTGTACACTTGCAAACCGGGAGCGTCCGTGGATAATTCCATGCGCAGACCACCTCCACTCAAACAGGCTACCCGTTGCACGCCACCACTGTCAACCCCATGCGGCAGTGCATAATTGTCATCCAGCCCCTCTCCCATCTCGTGAAGCAACTTGCCCAACTGCACAGGACTTCTCAAGTCATAGAGAGTACCCTGCACCGGCAGAATCTCACCAGTTGGGATATGCTGCGCCATGGGAGTATAGCTCTCCGCAGCCACACTCAGCGACAGGTCATCAATCCTGCCCTCTCCCAGCAGATTCCAATACACGTGATTTGTGAGGTTAAGGGCGGTGCATTCTGTGGTATCGGCTTCCATGGTGAGCGAGAGTCTGGCATTTTGCAACCGGTAAACAGCCCGCACACGCACGTGCCCGGGATAACCCTCCTCGCCGCTCGGCGACTCCAGCGTGAGCTCCAACACATCCGATTGATGTTTCTCAACCTTCCAATACCGGTGTGAAAATCCGATGCGTCCACCGTGCAAATGATTTTCCCCGTCATTGGCATAGAGACGATATTCCTTGTCACCGATAGTGAGACTCGCCCCGGCTATGCGGTTAGCCACACGCCCGCATATTGCGCCACAATAGCATGTGTCCTTCAGGACAGCGTCCGCCGTTTTCGGCCCGTAAACTACATCTCGCCCGTCGTATTCGAATGCCAGCAACCGCGCGCCATAATTGGCAATGCGGACACGCGCCACATCATTCCCCAGCGTGTATATCTGCATACCCTGCCGGGAGAACGAACCCCCGGAACCGTATGCCGAATCCTTCTCAGGCATCGTCATCCTTCACGAACTTCGTAGCTGACCTGCGGCTTCAGAACCCGTCTGGCAAAAATTTACTGGTGCCTCCCACACCCAGGTGCAAGGTGCCATGCGTGCCAACCGGTATGGCTCCAATCTGTGAATATATCGGCTGAATCACGCTGTACTGCTGCGCTCCGCCATCAGCTTTGATGACGAGTTCCTGTCCTTTCGTCTTTCCCGCAGCAGCCCCAACTCCCCGACCGAGAAGCGCGCCCGCAACACCAAATCCTACAGAGGAAACTATCTGTCCTTTTCCGCGTCCCAGCAAGGCGCCCGACCCAGCGCCAAGCGCCGCGCCAATGCCGGTACCCAGCGATTTATCCGTAGAGCTGGCCTCCACGTCAACCACGCGAGACGAAACTACGGTGCCATTGATCACCTGCGCCGCCGTTCCCATCGAGCTGGCTGATATTGAGTTGACGGAGGAAAGCTCCGAGCAGGACGTCAGGCCGAAGAAAGCGGCCGTTACCATTGGTATGCAGTATATTGCTTTCATTGCTTTTGGATAATTTTCCGGTGGTCTCCGTGATCTTTCACACCACCTGCCGGCGCTTTTCTTTCCACGCAGGCGTCGAGGTAAAGGTAGCATGAAATTTTACGCTTGCCAAGAAAAAAAAACAGTGATAAATTACGAGACGTTCTTATGAAAGCATTTTCACTCGTTATTGCAGCGTTGGCTCTTTCCGCATTTTCGGCGCAGGCCGCCGATAAAGCCGGGATCATGGAAGATTATTTCCCTACCACGGACGGTTCACTCCACACCGGAGCTCAGGTTCGATCTTTGCTGGACGCAGAGGCCCTCAAGGAGCCTCTCCGCAAAGTGAGTGAGCGTATTACCCAAATCCCCAAAGAGGAGCAAGCTGCTTTTGTTAATGATTTCAACGCCATGCAGCGTCCTGCTTACAACGCTGCCCTCTGGCCGGATCGTAAAGATTACGACGAGTTCATAGCGGCTTGGGAGAAGACACAGATAGTGCCTGTCACTCAGGTGGCCGTGGGGCTGCAAAAAACGGAAGACGGCACGTGGCGCGTGCTCTCCGTCACGGTGGACGCGCGAACAAAACGTCAAATCCCGCTCACTATAAGCGCTCTTCGGTATGATGCTGAAAAAAACGTATGGATCTCCAACGACGGTGTCCTTACACCGAAGGAATACAGCGTACCGGATACAAGCGTTTTCGGCGCTCAAACCGGTACGGAATGGTCTCTCCAGCAGGAGACCCCGCTGGGGAGCGCGCTCAAGATTTCTTTGCGCGTCACGCGCTCGACGGACGGCAAGTATGTGTACCTGGCCTACACCTTTGACGAACGCGCAACCGTAACCGGTAATTCCATCGCTCGCGGCGACTACCTCCTGCGCTTCCCCATACCCACTCCGGGTGCAAATGTGGGCAAACCCGGACAGCGCTAATCTTTTTTCCGTGAACGTAATAGCATTCGCAGCGGGAGCGCACGCTGACATAGCGTGGAAAGCTCCCGCTTTTTATGCGCTCCCTGCCCTGATTGATGCATGAAAATCATTGCCGGATCAGCTAAGGGATTCCCCCTGCAGGTTCCGAAAGGTGAGGTGCGACCCACCCAGGATCGCGTGCGCGAAGCTCTCTTCAACATCCTCACTCCTATCCTCCCCGGAGCGCGTTTGCTGGATCTGTTCTGTGGCACCGGATCCGTCGGCCTGGAAGCCCTCAGCCGCGGGGCTGCTCACGCATGCATGGTAGATGCTTCGCGGGAGGCATGCAGCGCCGCGCAACGCAATTACAAGCGGTCCAAATTGTCCGGCGCTCTCATCGTGCAGTCAGACTGCCTCTCCTTTACCGCTCGCGCACGCGAGCGCTACGATGTCATATTTGCCGATCCTCCGTACTGCAAGGCGCCCGGTGACAGGGATATGATAGCGGAACTCCTGACCGGGCGAGTGAAAGAATTACTGGAGCCGGGGGGATACTTCATCGCCGAAGCGCAACGAGGATACGGCGTCGGCTCCCTGCACACTCGAGACTTTCCCGGTTGGAGCATCGTCGATGAACGCCACTACGGAAAGAATGTGCTCCTGTTCTACCAACCTGAGTCATGACTTATCTCCTGCTGCTGATATACAACATATTTTACCCCCTGTTTCTGCTCATCTCGCTGCCGGGTTTTTGCATCAAGATGAGAAGACGTGGCGGATCTTGGGGCGATGTATGGGAACGCCTCGGCTTCTTCCGTGTTCCGGCCGAGCAGGAGCCCCATCACGTCGTGTACGTGCACGCTGTCAGTGTGGGCGAGGTTTTTATCGCTCTTAAGTGGATCCGCGATTGGCTGGAACAACATGCCGACACTCCTGTGGTTCTCGCCACTTCCACGGCTACCGGTTTGCAAATTGCCCGTGATGCGCCTGTCCCCGGACTCCGTGTTATATACTCCCCGGTAGATCTGCCCCATGTTCAGCGCCATGTTTTGCGCCGTTTTTTACCCGATGTGGTTGTGCTGATCGAGGCCGAACTTTGGCCCAATCAGGCAAACTTGTGCCATAAATTCGGCATCCCCATGGTCATGCTCAATGCCAGACTCTCCCCGCGCAGCGAGCGCCGCTATGCAGCTTTGCGCCCGGTAACACGCCGCCTCTTCGCTTACCTGACTGCCATGGCGGTGCAAAATGAGCACGACGCATCTCGTTTCGCCGGCATCGGCGTCTCCCCGTCCATCATCACCGTAACCGGCAGCATCAAGTTTGACATACAAGGCCTGTCATGTTTGCCCCGACGCACTGAATTTGCCGAGATTTTACAGCAGCTGGCGGGAAGACGCCCCGTGGTTCTTGCCTGCTCGACACACGCCGGAGAGGAACTTCTCATTGCGCGTGCCGCTCGTCAGGCGGGCGCTTTCCCGCTGATTGCCCCACGTCACATGGAACGCCGCGCTGAAATTTTACGCGACCTCTCGTCTGATGGCTTTACCCCCATTCTTCGCAGCGCCGCCACAACTCTGCCCTCCTCTCCTGGCCCCGACACATGCTATGTCGTGGATACCACCGGAGAGTTGCGCGATTGGACAGCTCTGGCTCATATCGCCGTGATCGGCAAGAGTTTTCTTGCAAAAGGCGGACAAAACCCGGTGGAGGCAATCGCCGCTCACGTTCCGGTGGTGACAGGTCCCCACATGAGCAACTTTGCCGATTTGGTGGAAATGCTGCTCAGGCAAAACTCCATCTATTCATGCGATGCCGAGGACATAGCGCCCACGCTGCAACATATTTTGGATAACCCGGAGGAAGCCTCTCAACGTGCTCAGCAAGCCTACGAGGTTCTTCAGCTCCATTCCGGCGCCACGCATCGCAGCTCTGCCTTGGTCGCTTCCTTGCTGACCAACGCATAATCTCGTCCGTCAAATGCACAAAAAAGGCATGCCTCATCGCTGAGACATGCCCTCTTTCTTTGAATCTGCTTACGGTTTAACGACAGACACCAAGACCACTGTGCCATTAAAGGGCGTCGTAACCCTCTCCGGCAAGGTAATCTGTGAGAGTCGCAGGGACTCGTCCAAGGAGATATTCGTGATATCCGCTACGATCTCTGTAGGTATATCTTTCACGGCGCTCCTCACCGGAAGGTCATGCACCAACTGCTGCACCTGTCCGCCCATGGAGACCCCCACCGGCGTACCCTTCAAGTGTACCGGCACCTCGGTGAGCACCATCGTATCCGGAGTCACCGCCAAAAAATCCACGTGCGTCGTGGTGTCCTTCAGGTGATTATGCTGCACATGCTTGATGAGGGTCAGTAGTTCCTTCCCCTCCAGCTGCAAGCTCACGAGTATCGTGTCTGTCTCGTCATCACCCAGCAAGACGCGCAAATCGGCCGCCTTCATCTGGACATTGATGTTCTCACCCGCCGCCGGTCCATACACGACCCCGGGAACCCATCCTTTCGCCCGAAGAGCATTGAGTTTCCCGCTCCCTACTACGTCCCGCTTCTCTACTGCGAGTTTTTTTGTCGTCATATTCTTTTTTCTAAAATGTTGGTTTGTTTCTATGGTTCCGACGTCGGTGCGCTGAGTCACCCGCCGAGTGTACGCGCCCCTGCCTGCGGAGCAGGAGCGGACGCACAAGATGCCATGCTTCCCCGTCTTTGTCAAGTTTTATTTCCTCTTCCTGGTCGATATTTCTCTTTCACGCAAAAGCCTCAAGCATCGATCAGATCCCTCACGCACCCGCTCCCCTCAATAGATCTGCCTCTTTCAGTCTTTCCTTTCAGCAGATCTCATTTACCTTTTTTCACCGTGGAAGCCCGGACCATTGAGCGCTTGGCAGGGGTTCATACAATTCTCCGATGAGGGGACGCAAGGAAAAACCTCTGTCCTCACTGCCGACGAGCCTCTTGTATTTCGCGGTCATGGAGAGCGTCTCGCAAGATTCGCGCAAAAATATCAGCCGTTTCCTCACAATCCTGAACATGGTGGTCGGATGAAACGATGTCCTCAGCTCCCCATGAAATATGAGATGACCAGTAAGGGACGATCCCATCTGAACTGCCAGGAGAATCATTGTAGCCTCGGTCGCCGAGAATCGTGTACGTGGGAACGTCGCGAACAGCGAGCCTGGACAACCCGCGGATTGAATAGCTATCCGGCGAAAGTTGTCGGATACTGGTGAAATCCTCGGTCAAGCGACCGGGATTGGTGAGCAAGTTGTCCTGCTGCAGTGTTGCGATGGAGAAGACTTCCTGGACAAGGGTCTGGGGAAGACGTACAAGGTGGCTGAAAAGTAGAACAAAGCGATTGCGCGCGATGGGAGCGCCTCGGTGAGGAGTTGCCATGTAAACAACACGCCCCGCGCGGATGGGGTGAAAGTAATAGACATCGCGCATTGAATCCGTCTGTGTGTGTGGCAGAGGATGATTGATAAAACGCCCGGTGAGGAAAGAACTGATGCCGTTGTGGAATCGTCTATCCTTGGCGGCTTCAAGGATTTTCCACGGTTCAATACACTGGCTGTAGCGGGTAATAAGGCCGCCCATGGAGTGGCCGACGACCACCATTCGCTCCCAGTTGGCATTGCGGTGCTGCGGATCAAAAAAATTGCGCGTACGGCGCAGAGCCGACCGGTACCCTGCGGCGGTGATCGGCCAGGCTAGCCCCGTGGGATAATTGTAATACCAGAATTGAAAGTTTTTCCGAATGTCTGGTTCTCGCATCAGACGATTCACCAAGTTATCAAAAGTGGCAGCGCTACTGGCCAACCCATGTACCAGCACAACAGGTATCTTCGCCGGATCATAGCGTTCCATGCACACCAACCCCGTCGTGTCGCGCACATGCTGCGGACGCAGGAGCCCCAGGAACTTGTCCTTCTGCACCTGCGTGAGCTTCCAATACACTTCAATAGAAGCAGAAAAATCACCGGCAAGTTGGTAGCTCATACGCCCAACGCGCACGTGTTCATGCTCACGCCGTGAGATCAGACGCATCACCGGTTTGCCTTCTCGAAATTCCAGCACGCCCGTGAGCGTACTCATCGTACCTCGCGCGCGAAAAGCCGCTATGCCGAAATCCTGCTTGAGTTTGACCGCCGGTATCACCCCCACCAACGGCACCCCCAGCCCGGGTACCATATAACGCTCTTCAAGTTCCTCGAGCGGCACGTCCACTGCCGGCACAATATCGTCAAATACTTCCCCAAGCCGATGAATAGCTCGTGCCCCCTCATACTCCAACATGAATGCGCACGGTAAATGCTGTCCACGCGCCAGTACATCGTAACGCACGCGTCGCACCAGCTTGAGCAAATTCCTGTTGTAACGCGCAATCACTGTCTGCCGCTCACTTGTTCCCATTTTACAACACTTCAACAACTCCCAATCACAACGCAGTTGTTCAAACATATTCGGCAGCGCTGTTGCTCCACGCATTTCACGCGGCAAACGCGGACGGGGCAGCAGAGGGCTTTCACATCCCGCTACGAGGAACAGCATACAGCTCATGCCCACCAGGCATCTGTGCGCCCATGGCCTCATGTTCAGCATACTAGACCCTTGTTATCGCCCTGTCAATTCTATATTTTCGCCATGAAGATGGAACCAAATCTGCGAACTCCATCTTTTCGTTCCTTCAAAATCCACCGGGGAATTTTCATACCCTAAAATGGCCGGTGTCGCTGTGCTGGCACTGCTAGTGGCTGCTGTCACCCACTCCGAGAAAATTGGCAATGCATTTCTGTTCCGGTTCATTTTGGTGTTGCTTTTACTCGCCAATGGTATAGAATGTCTGCGTTATGACATACGAAGTTTTCGATACGCCGCAGGCTGCCGCCAAAAAGTTGGCGGCGGAGGTTGCTCAGCTTATCCGCTCCCGCCAGGCTGAAGGCAAGGGTGTGGTGCTGGGCCTTGCCACCGGGGCTACCCCCCTTCCCTTCTATGCAGAACTCATCCGCCTGCACAAAGAAGAGGGCCTTTCCTTCGCCAATGTGACCACTTTCAACTTGGACGAATACACCGGACTTCCCCATGAGCATAAGGAGTCGTACTGGTACTTCATGCACCACAACCTGTTCGATCACATCGACATTAAGCCGGAGAACGTGAACCTCCCATGCGGCACGTTGGCTCCGGAGGAAATCCCCGCTCACTGCGCCGCCTACGAAGCCAAGATCAAGGCCTGCGGCGGACTGGATTTGCAGATTCTCGGCATCGGTCGCACCGGTCACATCGGATTCAACGAACCCGGATCCGATGACACCACCATCACCCGCCAAGTCACCTTGGATGACCTCACCAAGACCGACGCGGCTCCCGCATTCGGAGGTTTTGACAACGTGCCCAAGACCGCCATCACCATGGGCGTCGCTACCATCATGGGCGCCAAGAAGGTGCGTCTGATGGCTTGGGGCGAGAAGAAAGCTTCCATCGTGAAGAAGGCCATTCAGGGCCCCGTCACGGCCGATGTTGCGGCTTCCTTCCTGCAGAAGCACCCGGATGCCAAGTTCTTCCTCGACAAACCCGCCGCTGCCGAGCTGTAAAGAACCTCATCTCTTATCCTCAGGGCGAGTGGCAGTCATGTCACTCGCCCCGTTTTTCAACAAAAAAAGACGTCTCCCGGCATCTCAGTATCACACAGCGTCATGAACATTCTCCAAATCAGAAATGCCACTCTCATCGTTACTTTCAACGGCACGCGCTTTTTGATAGATCCCTGGTTGCTGCCCAAGGAAGCCATGCCCGGCTTCGATTCCGCTGTCAACCCGCACATCCGTCAGCCGCGCTGCGAACTCCCCTTCAGCATTGAAGAAATCGTCAACGTGGATGCCGTGATCCTGACGCATTGGCACCCGGACCACATCGATGAGCTCGCCCTCGGCGCTCTCCGGAAGGACATCCCCTTCTTCGTGCAGAACGAAACCGATCGCATGACCATTGCCGGCTTCGGGTTCACCGATGTGCGCCCCCTCAACGAGACCGGCGTCTCCTTTAACGGCTCCTCCCTCTTCAAAACCGGCGGCCAACACGGTCGTAGAGACATCATCCAACCCATCTGCGAGAGCATCGGCATGCCCTACGATGCCATGGGCGTTGTCTTCACGGCTCCGGGAGAGAAAACCCTCTACATCGCCGGCGATACTATCTGGTGTCCGGAGGTTAAAGCCGCGCTGGATGCGTATCACCCGGCCGTCATTGTCGTGAACGCCTGCGCTGCCAGCGTTGCCTCCGGTGAAAAACTCATCATGGGTGCGGAGGATGTCAAAACCATCGCCGAGTACGCCAAGGACTCTTTCATCATCGCTAGCCACATGGACACTGTCAGCCACCTCACCGTCACCCGCGATGACATCCGCGCATTGAATCTGAGGAATGTTACAGTTCCTGAGGATGGCGAGCTCATCACGCAGTAGCCCGCCTCACGGCAGCGTCCCTCCCGACCATGCAGGCAGAAGAGCACATTTATGTCCACATCCCCTTTTGCCACCGGGTGTGTCCCTACTGCGCCTTCTACAAGCACACTCCGGGGGCAACGAACGTGAGGGGCTTTGTGGAGGCGGTACCGACGGAAGCCAAATTACGCCTGCCTGAGGGGGCTTCGCCACAGACGCTTTACTTCGGCGGCGGCACGCCCAGTATGCTCTCGCCTACTCATCTGCAGCTGCTGGTTGATGGTCTGCGGCAGCGCTTGGATTTCTCTCGCCTGCGCGAGTGGAGTCTGGAAGCCAATCCAGCCACCTTCACCGCCTCCAAGGTCAGGCATTGGCGCGAGCTGGGTATCACCCGCATCTCACTCGGCGCACAATCTTTCCTTGAGTCGGAACTGCTTTTTCTCGGGCGCGAACACTCCCCGGCAGATATTGCCCAAAGTGTACGCATGCTGCGAGAAGAAGGAGGTATGCAGGTGAATATCGATCTCATGTTCTGCTTGCCCAATCAATCGACCGAAGCATGGAGGCGCTCCCTTGAGCAGGCTGTCGCTTGCGAGCCGGATCATATTTCAACCTACAGTCTCACGCTGGAACCGGAGACACCCTTCGCGACTCTGACTGCGCCCGCGGAAGAAACTCAGGTGCAGCTTTACGCCCTGGCTCACGATTTGCTCACCGCTGCCGGCTTCCGTCACTACGAGGTATCCAACTATGCCCGATCTGCCTCCACTCGCTGCTTGCACAATTTGTCATGTTGGCGTGGGGAAGATTACACGGGGCTTGGCCCCGGCGCCTGCGGCACAATAAATGGGGTGCGCTATGAAAACGCCCACGACACGACTCGCTACATCGCCTCCCTCGCGCAAGGTCTGCTCCCTCCCGGATCGGCGGAAACTCTCACGGCTCCCCAACGTCGTGTTGAACTCATCGGTCTCGGCTTGCGCACGGACGAAGGTATCCCTCTCTCGCTTATCACGGCAAACCGCACCGCTGTTGCATCTTCCTTGGCGAGCGATGGGCTCTGCATCCTCACCCCGACCCATTTGATCCTCACCCCGCGCGGTCTCTTGCTGGCTGATGAAATAGCACTGCAGCTCATGTAAGAAACGCTGTATTGGTCTAGTCTCACCTCATATCGGGCAGCAAGAAGCTGCGACGCGTCTTACCTGACGAATCCCAACGCCACTTTGCCCGGAGCTGCGATTCGGCAGGAAAATCGATGCCAGCTCTCGCACGCTCTAATGCGGTCGCCCCGAAGGATTTGAGATTTGATTGACTTTTTCTGCGATCGGCGTAGGATGTCTGCAGATCTCATGATCCGTCTCATTATCACCGCCGTACTGCTCATCCTGAGCAACACTGTTATGACTTTTGCCTGGTATGGCTTCCTGCGTAAACCGGGGGAAAGCGTATCGCAAGGCATGTGGAAATTGATTTTGATAAGCTGGGGCTTGGCCTTCTTTGAGTACAGCCTGATGATACCGGCAAACCACATAGGGCGCTCAGCAGGGTTGACTCTCGCTCAGCTGAAAATCATGCAGGAAGTCATCACGTTGAGCGTCTTTGTTCCCTTCATGATTCTTTATATGGGCGAGCAATGGAAATGGGACTACCTGTGGGCGTTTCTATGCCTGTTAGCCGCTGTATTTTTTGTCAACCGCGAGGCCTTGATGACCGCATAAATCAAACGACTGATGAGTCTGAGTCTGCAAGAATTGGGCGGGACGATTGAGCAATTCCTGCTTTATCTGGCGGCCGAACGCGGTCTGAGCGCTCATTACCGCACCTCAGTGCGGCAGAGCCTCACTCACCTGCGCCACTACCTGCAGCAGCGCAATATTTCTCCGGATGCAGTTCAGGATGCCACGCTGGTGGAATACCACCATGATCTTTTGTCAGAGGGATTGGCCGCCTCAAGCGCCCGTATCATGATGGTGCATGTGCGTATTTTTTTCTGCTATCTGGCGGCTCAGCATGTACTGCCAACCAACCCGGCCGCGCTGGTACAGAGCGGTCGCATGGGGATGCAGATACCCCAAACTCTCTCCGAAGAGGATGTTCGCGTGCTGTTGGAAAGCATCGATCAGCAACAGCTCCCTTTCGGGGCGCGGGATCGCGCCATGTTGGAAATGCTCTATGGCAGTGGTCTGCGCGTAAGCGAACTCGTCTCTTTGCGCCCGGAACAGGTTGATTGGGATGAGGGGTTTGTGCGCATTACCGGCAAAGGAGACAAGACGCGCTATGTGCCACTCGGCGGCGCTGCAGCGCAGGCTTTGCGCTTTTACCGGGAACACGCACGCCATTTATTGCTCAGGGATGACAAACCGGATCCGCGCGTTGTTTTCCTCTCGCGCCGCGGCGGCAAACTCACCCGCGAACGAATCCGCCAAGTCATCAAAACGCGGGCTGCAGCAGCCGGTCTGGATGAAAATGTTTTCCCGCACATTCTGCGGCATTCTTTTGCCACTCACCTGTTGGAGAACGGGGCCGACCTGCGTGTCATCCAGGATATGCTCGGTCACGCTGACTTGGCTACCACGCAAATCTACACTCACGTGGAGCAGAAACGTCTGGTGAATTTGCATAAGACATTTCACCCGCGCGGTAAAATGCACCCCTGACAGGTAGAGAGAGAATCCCAACTGTTCATATCCGTTCTCGCCGGCCTCCGGCACGCAACAAAGTGAGCACCCCCACGCGGCGCACCCCCGGCAGCTTGAACAACGCCTTGGCGCATGCCTGCGCCGTGCTGCCGGTGGTGTAAACGTCATCCACAAGAACAACGTCCTCCCCGGGCAATCTGCGGCGTCCGCTCGCGTATGCCGCCTTCGCCGTGTAGGCGCGCATAGCATTGCGTCGTCGTTCCCCGGCGGAGAGATGCGTCTGGCTCTCCACTCCCGTCGGCAAACGTCTCAGGGCGCAGCATACGGGTAATCTGCGCAGGTGTGCCAGGGTGCGAGCCAGCTCCTCGGCCTGATTATAGCCGCGCACAAAAAGGTGGCGATGCGAAATCGGCACGGGAACGATACAATAACGCCCGGATTGCATAAGCTGCGGCGTATCCTCCCAAAGGCGATTCAGAAGCTCGCCCATCACGGGGGCCAGGTAATTGGCATGGTGGTATTTGAGAGCGTGTACAAGGCGACGGGTGCTTTCATCCGTCATAAAAACGCTCCTCGCAAAGGTGAAGTAGCGCGGCGCCGCCGAGCAGGCCGAACAGCGCATCGGATCCACTTGTTCACCCGCTACCGAGGAGCCGCAGTACAAACAAATAGGCAGCGGCACCGCGGGCAACTTAGCCACGCACGATTCGCAGAGCTGTTGTTCGCTGGGCTCATGACACAGCTCGCACACTCCCGGATATATCCAGCGCAACATCAGCGGTGACGGCGTAAAAACTCCTTCGCTGCATTCTTGTACGCCCATGCAGCCGCTCCCTCCGGATCATGCTCCAACACCGTGCGCCCAAAACTCGGCGCCTCTGCCACCCTCACCGAGCGCGGTATCACCGTCTCATATATCTTGTCCGGCAGATTTTCCTGCACTTGGTCAATCACCTGGTTAGCCAAATTGGTGTTGTTGTACATGGTCATGATGATTCCCTCGTGGATAATGCCCGGCTGAATTCCGCTATCACGTATCTGGTCGATCACAAAAAGAATTTTTGAAAGTCCTTCCAGGCTCAAAAATTCGCATTGCATGGGTGTCAACACCTCGTCGCTCGCACACAGCGATGCCGTCATCAATACCCCGAGAGAAGGCGGAGTATCCAAAAAAACATAATCAAAGGTCGGGTTCTCGCGCAACCCGGCCAGAGCACGCTGCATGCAATAAGTGTGCTCGCCATTCTGCGTAAGTTCAACCTCCACGCCCGAGAGATCCATGTGTGAGGCGACGAGAGAAAGGTGGCGACGGTTGGCGGAAAAAATCAGATCTTCCAGGCGGCAATTGCCGATGAGCGCCTGATACAAGCTCTGCTCCCCGGCCACAGAAAAGCCGAGCGCGGATGTCGCATTGGCTTGGGAATCCACATCAATAAGCAGCACCTCTTTGCCACGAGCTGCCAAGGCCGCAGCCAAATTCACGGCCGTGGATGTTTTGCCCACTCCACCCTTCTGATTTGCTATGGCGATGACCTTCACGCCCCCCATTCTACCCAATAGCCCTGCTCATTTCAAGCCGATATTTTGTTGGTCATTCACGCTCCCGTATGATAAGATGAACGCATGAACTGCGTCGATGAAGTACTGGCCGCAGCGCGTGAACTATCCGACGAGATGAACGCTCTGCACTTCTCTCCACCGGTAGCCTGCACCTACAACCCACTTGACTACGCCTGGGCCGGTCATGAAGCTTACGTGCGCCGGTTTGCCTCCACCCCCAAGCAAGTCCTTTATCTGGGCATGAACCCCGGTCCCTTCGGCATGGCGCAAACAGGCGTTCCCTTCGGCGAAATCCCCGCCGTTACCCTCTGGATGGGTATCACGGCCTCCATTGGTCAGCCGCCTGTCACCCACCCGAAACGCCCCATCCAAGGCTTTTCCTGCCCGCGTTCAGAAGTGAGTGGACGCCGCCTCTGGGGACTCTTCGAACAACTCTACGGCCCTGCCCCCGTCTTTTTCGAGCATGCCTATGTGGCCAACTATTGCCCACTCATCTGGATGAGTGAGAGCGGGGCCAATATCCCCCCGGCCCAACTCCCACGCGAGCAAGCCACGCGCATTGATGCGGCCTGCCAACGCCACTTGGTGCGACTCATCCGCGCACTGCGCCCCACATGTCTCATCGGCGTTGGCGCCTACGCCATGCAGCAGCTCCAAATTGCGGCGGACACCATAACAGAATCCTCCTTTACTCTCGGCAGTATCCTGCATCCCAGTCCGGCAAGTCCTCTCTCCAACAAATGCTGGCCCGACAAGCCGCGCGAGCAAATAATCGATCTGCTCCGACGAGCATCCTTGCCTCTTCCTCCGCTCGTCTGAAGCTTCTCTGCAATATTTCTCTTGCATTCCGGAGTACTCTCATGTAGAATGCCGCCGTTCAAGCACGGGTAGCTCAGTGGTAGAGCGGCTGTTTTACACGCAGTTGGTCAGGGGTTCGAATCCCTTCCCGTGTATCGCGAGTCTGGACTTCCGAGTGTGTTCAGGCATGATTTTTGGGTACAGTTGACCAGTGAAGCGCTTCAATGCGTGATAGCGGACGGGGAGGGATTTTTTCTTCGTACTCAAATCGCCGCTGAGTTCTGCCGCTTTTTCACCTGTTTTTTGAATTGCCGCACCATGCCATTCCATCAAAATGCACAGAGAGTGATCATCCGTTCTCATCCGGATGAGTCCTACCCCATGCAATGGCTGAGCCATGATTGGAGCGGAGCGGCGGTCGAGCCCCCGGTTGAGTTTGCTCTTTTCATCGAAGAGCAATGCCTCGTGCTGCGAGTGCGGCGCGAAACCTCGTGTTGCCTGAATCCGGCGACTCGCTGCGGACAATGTGTGCAAGGTCTGTGGCTATATGACACAGCAGAACTTTTCGTACGCGGAGCAACAAATGATTCCCCCTACCTGGAACTGAATTTAGCGCCGAACGGCGCTTGGTGGGCCTGTGCATTCACGGCACCTCGTGCACCGCACACTCAATTTCACGCCGCCGCGCTGGGTGTGCAAACTGCCGCAGAATGCACCGCCGCCCGCTGGCAAGCCGAGCTGCGACTGCCGATTGCCGCCCTGCATGAGTACGGCTGGCGTCACATGGCTGATTTGCACATGTCTGTTTGTGCGATCCTTCGCACGCCAGACGCCACGCGCCGTTTTATGAGCACCTGCATGGTGGGAGAGAAACCGGAGTTCCACTGCCCGCACGACTGGCCGGCCGCAGAGGTGGCTCAGGTCTAGCGCGATGTTCGATGAGCCGTCGTGAAAGGAACCGCCGGCAAACCGTCCTCATTCACCAAATTGGGTTCCAGAAAAGTGTACCACCCGTAACGAGCGTACTTCGGAGATTTCACAGCATCGCAACTCAGCTCCACCTGCGCTCCCTTCAACTGGGCTTTGGCTTCGTAAAACTTTTTGCCATCAGCCGACACCTCGAAACCGCGAGGAGAAGCGCCATCCGTAGTCTTCAATCCCTCCGCACAGGTGTAAGAAATCGTGATATGTCCGCCCTGTGCCTTGGCAGAGTCGATGAGAGGCCCGCTCCATGGCGTTTGCTTGCCGTACACCTTGGCTGCCGCCAAGTCCGCCAGACGGGTTCCCACCTCCAGTTTGCGCGGCGGGTGTACGTCCGTGCTCGTTGTTCCCAAATCAATGGTTGTAGCACAGTACACGGCAGGCAAAGTCTGCGCAACGCCTCGCTGCACAGCGCGAAATTCCGGCCACCCCGCGCGCAGGGCCGTCGAGTCCTTGATGCGTGGCAATTCCACCATCAGCACCGGCAACTCAGGCGCCTTGAACTCTGAGCGCCACGATCGGATGAGATTTTGCATCAGCAGGCTGTTCTGCTTATTGTCCACAATCTCGGCATCCGACTCCCCCTGGTACCATATAACGCCTGCCACAGGGAACCGCACCCAGGGAGCAATTCCCGTGCTGAAAAGGTAGCCCGGCTTGTAGGGGTGCGGCTCCTCCATGTTTCCTCCCATGTTCGCCCGGGCGCGCCCTTTCACCCACGGGGGGATGTACTTGCTGTCCAACCAATTCTTACCAAGGCAATCTTTGTAGTGTTTTTTCAGGGCGGTTGGGGGTAACCACGCGAGCATCTCGGAGCCGCCAAGACTTGCGTGGATGATGCCCACCGGGGTATCAAGCACCCGCTGCAGCTCGCGTCCGAAATACCATCCCACGGCGCTCATACGCCGCACCGTAGCGGGACTGCTCACTGCCCATCCGCCCTCATACATCTTCCCCTCCTCCAGACGTCGACGGAGTTCGGGCGTGTAGGCGGAGTCGTCCGTGTGCACCATCGGTTCCGAATGATAAAAGCGCAGTTGCGGTATCTCCTCATTATTGAGCGCCGCAGCATCTTGCGTCTGTTCCAGACGCCACAGCATATTTGATTGCCCGGTCGCCAGCCACACCTCACCCACCAGCACATCCTCCAGTTGGAGGGTGGAGGTCCCCTGCGTAATGGTGAGCGGCTTCCCTTCCGCATCAGCTTCCATGGGCGGCAGTACAGCCTCCCATTTCTTCCCTTTCAGAACCGCTTTCACCTCCGCACCGGCAAATTTGACAACGATGGGGGCAGAGCTTGTGCAGGTGCCGTCTATCGGCACGGGCTTACCCCGTTGAAGCACCATGTGCGATTGATAGATGGGATTCACCGCGAGTTCAGCGTGAGCCACGCCGAACACACTCGCCACCAGTAGAAAGATGAGGCGTTTCATGAGGGACGCAAAACTGAGCGAGGAGAAACGAGCCGTGGGGATGGATGCTCACATGCCCACAATCTCATATCCACCGTCCACGTAAATGACTTGGCCGGTAATGCTTGCAGCTCCGTCACTCGCCAGGAAGGTGGCTGTGGCTCCCAATTCCTCAAGTGTGCAGCTGCGTTGCAGAGGACTCTTTTCTTCGTACACCTTGAACATGCCCGTGAAGCCGGACACGCCGCGAGCCGCCAACGTCTGCACCGGACCGGCCGAAATGCAGTTCACGCGGATGGGTTGCTCGCGCCTGCCCAAATCAAATGCCAGGTACTTGCTGCAGGTTTCCAGCGCTGCCTTCGAAACGGCCATCAGGTTATAATTGGGAACCACTTTCTGACTCGCATAATACGTCATGGCCAGTATAGAACCTCCATTGACCATGAGCGGAGCCACGGCTCGCGATAATGCAATCAGCGAGTATGCAGACACCTGTAGCGACAGATTGAACGCATCGCGCGGTATGTCCGAAAAATGCCCCTCCAGACAGCCGGCGGCCTTGGGCGCAAAAGCGATAGCGTGCAGCATCATATCCACGTGGTCCGTATGCTGGGCGACGAAGTCGAAGAAATGTGCGATAGATTCATCGCTGGTGACATCCAAATCGCAAACGGGCGTCTCTTCGCCAAACGTCTCCTTCACAAGCTTGATAACGCCCTCCTTGAGGCGCTCTCCCTGGTAGTTGAAGATAAGTTTGGCTCCGGCATCATGCCAAGCTTTAGCGATGCCGAATGCGATACTGCGTTTGTTGGCCACACCGGTGACCACTCCAACTTTGCCTTCTAATGGTTTTTCGAGTGACATAATCTTTGGGGAAAAATGAAAATAGAGGGATATCAAAGGGAAAATTCCTGGGAAATGATCTCGGAGTACGTGAGGCTCATCTTCACCCCCATTTCCTCCATGTGGCGAATCTTGTTCAGTATCTCCCCTTCCGCGATGTTCAAGTCGTCCACCACGAACTTGAGACGATAGTACACATAGCCGCCCTCACGATCCAGCAGCAACTGCCCCTCCGGCAGATTCGCATTGATGGTGAGCAGCAGCTCAGAGAGTTCCTGAACGTTCTCCGGAGCCACGCGTGATGCAAAGTGTGCATCAAAGACCAAACTGCAGGGCTCGTGCAGCTCGGTAAACATAAAGGTGCAGGGCATGCCCGTCACGTCCAGCGGCAAATAGGCCAGCCCGATTTTTTCCGGTCCCATGGTCACCCATTGGTACTCCTCGCCACGGTCAATAAGATGCCGACGCACTTGCGCCAGCAAGTTCGGCTGTTGTTCTGATGTTGAGTCTGCCATAATGCGCCTGGCCCCTACCATACACGTTCACACCTCAGGAGTCAAGTAGAATCGCCCGGGAAGAAGGTCAAGACGCTCGACAAACTTGAAAGTCGGGGATTTTTCTCATTTTTGACTTGTCAAGAGTGAAAAATCCTGTAAAATGCTGCTCGGTTCAGAGCATCGAGCTGTAGCGCAGTCTGGTAGCGCGCTTCGTTCGGGACGAAGAGGCCGCAGGTTCGAATCCTGTCAGCTCGACTTTGAGGCACGTCTGAACCCACACAACGATCCGGCGCAACGAGAGCGGCCGGCTGATGCGAAAAGGAAACGCACCCCGGACCAATGCTCGCCGAGAGCGCGATGCTCCTGCTCCCGTTACGCCACGTCATCACTCCATACCCCCAAACCCTAACTAGCATACCAATTATGTCCGGTCATAATAAATGGTCCAAGATCAAGTTCACCAAAGCAGCCGCAGACGCGAAGAAAGGAAAAATCTTTGCGCGGTATTCGCACGAGATCACTCTGGCAGCAAAAAGCGGCGGCGGCGATGTGGACACCAACCCGCGCTTGCGCGCCGCCATTGAGGGTGCAAAAGCCGTCTCCATGCCCAAGGACAACATTGATCGCGCCGTGAAAAAAGGTACCGGTGAATTGCAAGGCGCCACGATTCAGGAAGTGACCTACGAAGGCTACGGTCCCGCCGGCACGGCCATCATCGTGGAGGTGGCAACCGACAATACCAACCGCTGCTCGTCGGAAATCCGCACCATCTTCTCGCGCAACGGCGGGAATATGGGTACTCCCGGTTCGGTAGCTTACCAATTTGAGCGCAAGGGGGAGGTGCGCATCGTGGACGAAAGCCTGAATGAAGATGCAGCCATGGAACTGGCGCTGGATTGCGGTGCGGATGATGTGGAATCCGGTGATAATGAGGGAGAATGGGTATTCACCTGCGGACCGACGGAGTTGCAGAACGTGCAGGAGGCTTTGAGCGCAGCCGGTAAAAATGTAACCGGCATCAAACTGATTTCTGTCGCCCAAAACATCACCGAAATCACCGACCTTGAAACGGCTCAAAAAGTCATGAAGCTTTACGATCTGCTTGATGACTACGACGACACGATGAACGTCTTTACAAACTTTGAAATTCACGACGACATCCTCGACCAGCTGTCCTAAAAGAGCCCCCGGCAGCCTACCTGAACCACGCATGAAACGATGAATACGGACACCCCCGAGCCACAGAGAAATATCAAGCCCTGGCGCCGACGCTCGGGGAATTACGATGAGTTGTCCGGTGGCGAACGCTCCGGTCAGTCGGGGCGTCCCCGTTTCTTCGACCGCCGCGGCAATGCTCCCAACAAGCGCAACTTCCGCCGCAGCCGGCCCATCTTCCGGAAACCGACGCACGAAGAGGGTTCCTCGGAGAACCCCGATGGAAATACCGCCACCCGGGCCTATGTGCCGGTCGGAGAACCCACCGAACTCGTCGGACTGTTGGAAATTACCAACAAAGGGTTTGGCTTTATCCGCGTTCCCGACAACAACTGGGCGCCGTCCAATGAAGCGGTGTACGTGCCGGCGGATTTGATCGAAGAGCATCACTTGCGCCCCTTTGTGCAGATCAAGGGCATGGCTCAGAAATACGAGCGTGGACACCAGCTTATTTCCGTGATGGAGGTGAATGGACAAGCTCCGGAGATTGCCGCCAATAATCCTCACTTTGATGATTTGAAAGCGGTGAACCCCACGGAACGCATCTCTTTTGAAACCACGGCTGACCGTTACACCACGCGCACTCTGGATCTGGTGGCGCCTGTGGCTCGTGGGCAGCGCGGGTTGATCGTAGCGCCGCCGCGCACGGGCAAAACAACTCTGCTCATGCATATTTCGGAGGCGGTGCTGGAGAAGTACAGCGAGGAACTCACGTTGCTGGTTCTTCTCATTGATGAACGCCCTGAGGAAGTCACGGAATTCCGCCGAGCCTTGCCCGGAGCCGAAATTTACGCATCCAGCAACGATAGTGGTGTGCGCGAACATTGCCGCATGGCGGAGATGTGCATTACCCGCGCCAAACGCCTGGTTGAAGCCGGCCGCCATGTTCTGATCGTGCTGGATTCCATCACACGCCTCGCCCGAGCATACAACAATTTGGATAAAGGAAGCGGTCGTACCATGAGTGGCGGTATTGACGCCCGGGCGCTGGAGATGCCCCGCAGGCTCTTTGCCGCCGCGCGCAATACGCGTCAGGCCGGCTCGCTCACTATCTTAGCCACGGCCCTCATTGAGACAAACAGCCGTATGGACGAGCTGATTTTTCAAGAGTTCAAAGGTACGGGCAATATGGAGCTTGTCCTCAACAGACGAATTGCTGAGATGTATATTTACCCGGCCGTGGACATTCTGAAGAGCGGCACTCGCCGTGAGGAACTTATCCTCCCGGATTGGATGCTTGAAAAGATCCACCTCATCCGGCGTGCTCTGGCCGGCCACAAGCCCCCCGAAGCAATGGAACGCCTGCTCTTCTTCATGAAGCGTTGCCCGAACAACGCGCAAATGCTCATGAATCTCAAGACGCGTTGACCGGCCCGGTCTCTCTTGCGCCGTGCAGCAGTTGTCTCATGTCCGCGGGATTAGTGCAACGCCGCAGTGCATATTCCGCCTCATCGCTGAAATCGGCGTAGCAAAAAGCCAGGTACTTTTTCATGCGGTTGCAGTGGCCCGCTGCCGTGTAGCGCTTCAGACTCGCCGCCGTCTCCTCCAGCAGTGCTTCATCATACAAGTGCATCTCCTCAACGCTCGCAGCTGAGCCACCCCGGAGTTGGCGGAGAATGTAGGGGTTTCGTACCAGACCTCGCCCGATCATGAGTCCTGCGGGGTGGATGTCATGCAACCATGAATGGGCGTCACGTACGCTGCAGATATCCCCGTTGGCCAACACGGGGCACTCGGCGCGCTGCACCGCCAGACGGACGGCGTCGCGGTCAGGAAGACCCGCGTAGAGCTGCTTGCGCGTGCGTGCATGCACCATCAGCATATCCGGGCGAGCGGAGCAGAGTATTTCCAAAATCTTATCAAACTCGGCGGGGCTTTCCCAACCCGTGCGGCATTTGACGCTCCACGTACCCGCGGGGAGTTCCTCGCGCAGAGCATGCGCGATTTCGCTGAGCAGAGGAAGGTTGCGCAACAGGGCGGCTCCCGCTCCATGCCGGTTCACCAACGGCGACGGGCAGCCCGCGTTCAAATTGACGCCGGCCACGGGTAGGCGCATCAGCTCCCGGGCGTCACGTACCAGACCCGCGACGTCGCTGCCGGCAAGCTGCGCCCAAATCGGCGTTGGGGTCGGGTTTTCAGAAATGCAGCGCAGGGGTTCATGGGTCATGGCGCAGGTTGTGCGCGCGCTGCGGATGTACGGTGTCACCCAAAAATCCGGCAAGCAATGAATGCGCATGAGGGTGCGCATAAAGGCCAGATCTGTCACATCCTGCATGGGGGCCGCCGCCAGCAAGAGATGCGGGATGTCTCCCCTCAAGCTATCGGTTCGTTCTGCCATAGGCTTGCCAGCAGCAGCACAGCAAATGCCGCCAGTATCAATGCAAAGACGAGATCTACTGTACGCGTGTGACTCAAGTAGGCACGCCGGAGCGGCGCCCACTGAAGGAACCCGCTCCACAATCCCCACCCCAGCAGACTCGCCACGAATAAGCTGGCAATCAGCACGGGAACGTACCAGTTCAGTCCGGCGTGATTGCGTAGGGAGTCCGTTGTGAGTGACAAAATGAAGAGCATGCACTTTGGATTCAGGATATTGCAAAGGAATCCATTGCGGATGAGACTCAGAACCGGCTCGCGATCGTGACCGTCAGTTTGAAGTTGCAGCTCGGAAGAAGTTGTTCCCCGGGGGCAGATGCGCCACGCGAGGTAGAGCAGCCAGCAAGCGGCGCCGACGATGAGCCAGCTGCTCCAGCTCTGTTCAAGGACCCATGCGCCGAGCGTGCAAGCGACAATGCTCTGGATGAGAAAGCCCATATTGATTCCGAATGCCACGGCCATACCGCGCCGGAACCCCTGAGCCAGCGAAGTCCGGAATACATAAAAGACATCCGGTCCGGGACTGAGCTGCGAAATCGCCAAAGTGGCGCACACCACAATGATGCTGGTGATACTCTCGTCCATATCATCTCCCCGTTGCCGCGTGACTCACGCCCGGCAATGGCTCGGCCACATTCCCCGGCAGCGGCATCTTTCTCTGGCGGATGTGGGTCGATAACTGCGGCGAACTCTCGTAAGCTTCGCGCAGCATCTCCATTTTCGCGTCCAAATCATCTGCATGATGCAGCATAAAAGCCTCCGGTGTTTTGGGGACAACCGGCGACCCGAATTCCACACTTCCGTGGTGTGATGCAACCAAGTGCAGCAGGTGCAGTCGCACTTGTTCACTATCCGGAGTAAGATCAGCCCATTTTTTGAGACGTTCCTCCGTGCATATTGCAGCCCACAATTTGTTGATGACCTCGATCCCCAGCGATATATGTCCGAGCAACTCACCCGCATCGGAATAGGGCATAACCAGCCCATGTTCCGGGAAACCATTCTCCCACATCTTCCCGCAATCATGGAACAAAGCTCCCGCCAGCAGAAGGTCGCGGTTCACCTCAGGATATGCCTGGCAGAGAGCTGCAGCCGTGCGCATGACTCCGGCCGTGTGTTCCACGAGACCGCCCCGCCGGGCGTGGTGGTAACCTCGAGCCGCCGCCGCACGCCGAAATCGGGCCCCATGACGCTCCAGCAGCGCATTGCAAAGTTCGGACAAACGCGGGTCTCGAATGCTCTGCGCCATGCTGCATATCGATTCCCATGCGGCTTGCTGCCGCTTCCTCATCTGCTCATTTCCGATGAGCAGCGCATCTTCTTCCTCCGCCGTGAGCGAGCGCACGTTGACCTCCGTCACCTCCACCCCGAAGGAGGAATTGCTCCACGTGGCGCTCATGGCAATGCCGCTGTTCAGCGGGGCATTCTGAAGCGCCGGATACCAAGGCAAGTTTTCCCATACTTTGAGCGTCAAGTTTGATTCCGGATCCGCCAGTTGCACCTCCAAATAGGGCTTCCCGTTTTTTGTAGTGCGCGGCGTTTTTTGAACAACAATGACGTGCAGCGCCCCTTGCACCGGCCTCCCCTCAGCCAGCTCGGCCGTCATTTGCGATATGCTTTCCCATGTCATGCCCCAGAGTTTACACCCCATGAACCCAAAGCGTCAAGCTCGCGCATCGCATCGGCGATATTTGTTGTCGTGAGATCTTGTTTGCCTTATTGCGAACACCAAATTTCTTTTGAGCCGCCTGCAAAAAGCCCGGGAACATCGGTGGCCTTTTTTGATTGACTTTTCAACGTATCGTGGTAGAGTACGCTCAAACAATATAATACATCCTGGCGGAATCATGAAACTCGCTTTAGATGCCATGGGCGGCGATAATGCGCCGCAGATCAACGTCGATGGGGCTCGGCTGGTTCTGCAGCAACTTGACTCTCTGGAAAAGCTCTACATGGTAGGCGATGAAGCCGCCCTGCGCGCCGCTTGTGACTCTGCCGGCATCGGCCGCCACCCTAAAATCGAGATTGTGCATGCCCCGGAAGTTGTCACCATGGAAGAAAGCGGTCTGGCAGCCGTCCGCCAGAAAAAGAACTCTTCCATGAGCGTTTCCGTCGATCTTGTCAAGAGTGGGGAGTGTGATGCCGTCGTTTCAGCCGGCAATACCGGCGCCGCCGTAGCGGCTAGCACCATCAAATTGCGGCTGCTGGAGGGAGTGGAACGCGCCGGCATTGTTTCCCCCATGCCAAGCGTCCACGGCTACGTGCTGGTGAGCGACACCGGCGCCAACCCGGATGCCAAACCCAGTCACCTGGTGGGATACGCCGTCATGTCGGCCATGATGGCTCGCTACATCTATAATCGCCCCATGCCTAATGTCGCCGTAATGAGCAACGGAACGGAGGATTGCAAAGGCAGCGAGTTCTCCAAGGAGGCTCACCATCTGCTCCAGGAACTCTCTGATCAGAATCTCCTCCCCTTCAATTTCACCGGCAACTGCGAGGGGCATGACCTCTTTGAAACCGAGCTGGACGTGGCTCTCACCGATGGCTTCACCGGCAACATTCTTCTCAAAAGCGTGGAGGCTACCGCTAAAGCCTTCTCCCACTGGCTCAAGAACGGTATCAAGCAAAGTCCCGTCGCCATGGTCGGCGCCCTGGCCATGCGTTCTGTCTTCCAGCGGATTGCCAAGAGCATGAGCGCCGATACTGTCGGCGGTTGCCCGCTCATGGGGGTGAACGGCGTGTCCATCATCGCCCACGGATCGGCCAATGCCACGGCTATCCTCAATGCTTGCCGCATGGCGGACGGTATGCTTCGCCACAGCGTGAACGATCGCATTGTCGCTTCCATGGAGAAGATCAACGCCGCGTTGCACCAGCATTGATCTCCCGCCTCCGCGGACTTTCTTCAGGGGCATCCCCTGCCCTCATTTTCCCCCGACTCCCTGTTTGCATCAATTTCCTGGCGCCAAAAATGAATTTTCGTCTTGACTTTCCCGGCGCGCTCTCCTATACTCCGCCCATCCGTCAGGGC
Organism: uncultured Akkermansia sp.; assembly: GCA_947589345.1. Classification (GTDB taxonomy): domain Bacteria; phylum Verrucomicrobiota; class Verrucomicrobiia; order Verrucomicrobiales; family Akkermansiaceae; genus Akkermansia. The sequence continues at coordinate 1,572 of CANQAC010000013.1, read as the reverse complement.
TATGGTGTAATTGGCAACACATCGGTTTCTGGCACCGCTATTCGGGGTTCGAGTCCCTGTAGCCCTATCGCGAGCCTGACCGCTGAAAAGCGTTCAGGCTTGATTTTTCAAGCCTTTTGAGATATTATCCAGTCGTACGCAGTCGCCAATAATTTACGAAAACATTACGACTCGCCTTTACGACTATGAAAAGCAACCTCCCCACCGTCTCCCTCAACACAGACACCAAATCCCCCTACTACTTCGCCTCCTTCTACGGCGCAGACGGCAAACAAAAACGCCGCAGCACGAAAGTACCACACGCAGGGGGCCTGTACCAAGGACGCCGCATCTCCGCCGCGCAGGCAAAAACCATCGCCCTCCGCATCGCCGTTGAACTCGCACAGGAAGAAGAACAAGAATACCACGCAGCCGACAACACCACCATGCGCCAGCTCTGCGACACCATGCTCTCCGGCAAACTCGGTCGCGTCAGCATGGCAACCTACGACAACGCCCGCTCCGACTACAATCAATTCCTCGCCTACCTCGGTAAGCGCGCCGACGAACCATGCCGCCTTATCACCCGCGCCGACATCAAAGCATGGGTAGATTCCCGCCGCTCAGCCGTCCGCCACAACACCGTATGCAAAGCCATGGGCGCCATCCGCGCCGCCTTCGAATGGGCAATAGACGCCCAAATCCTCGCCGCTAACCCCTGCATCGGCGTAAAAATTCCCCCCGATACCAAAGACGAAAAAGTGGTACACGAAGCCTTTACACTCGACGAAGTAAAGCTCCTACTCGCCAAACTCCCCGACGAATGGGCAAGTGCTGTCCGCTGCTGCATTGGCACGTATGGGCAGAGACTCGGCGATATTCTCAATCTCCGCTGGGACTCCTTCAACTTCGACGAACGCACCGTCCACATCATCACCGGTAAAACCGCCCGCAAGCTAAACCAACCAATGCAGCCCGACTTCTACAAATGGGCGCGCGCTCGGTATAAAGCCGCGCAAAAAATCGGAGGCGACGCCGCTATCTACGTCCACCCCACACTACGCTGCCACACCAACCCCAGCTACGAATTCACCCAGCTCGTCCGCCTTCACGGCATCGGCTTGCAAGGCAAGGGACTCGCCGGATCCCGCCGCACATGGCACTCCAAAACCTTCCACTCCCTCCGCGCCACCGTCGCCACCATGCTCCAAGCCTCCGGCGTCTCCCAAGGCCTCGCCATGGAACTCGTCGGCCACGAATCCGCCGCCGTCCACGCCGCCTACATACGCCCCACCACCGAACAACTCCGCGCCGCCGCCGCCAAACTCCCGCGCTTCTCCTAAAAAACGCCCCCGAAATGCAATTTTATTGCACTTCAACCCCCATTTTCGCCCAAAAACCTGCGAAAATAATCATTTTTTTTGCTCATCTCGCGCATCCCTCGCCCCATAAAAAGCGGGCGAGAGCCGAAGCCCCCGCCCACCGGCGCGATACGACAAAGCCCTTACGCTTACTACGCCTCAGGGGTAAATCCCTCGTCGCAGAGGATCGATACAACACCCTCCTCACGCTTGCGACCCGCACCAATCGTGA
>CANQAC010000012.1 GCA_947589345.1 uncultured Akkermansia sp. | reverse complement strand
CCCTGCATCCTATCATATTTTGTATTTAATATCAATAATTTAAATAATTTATTGATGCTAAATTCCATACGTCCAATCCCCCCCCTAACTTTTCTAATGCGTTTGCCCTGGTACTCTCGGTACGAAGCTTGCTAAAACAGCGCACCTGTGGTAGAGTGGGGCATGGCTTTCACGCACCTGCACGTACACACTGAGTACTCTTTACTGGATGGGATGATCCGCACGAAGGAACTCATCAAGCGTTGCGCGGAAATGGGGATGAATGCAGCGGCCATCACGGACCATGGAAATGTATTTGCCGCCATTGAGTTTTTGGTAAATGCCAAGAAACATAACAAGGAGGTAAAGGTATGGAATGCCGAACACCCGGATCAAAAAAAACCGTACTTTAAACCGATTCTGGGTTGCGAGATCTATCTTTCCCCCACGCCGCTGGAGGTAAAGAAACAGATCCCTGGTCGCAATAAGTACACGCACTTGGTGTTGCTTTGCGAGAACAATCGCGGCTGGGTAAACCTCATCAAACTGGTGAGCCGCGGACATCTGGAGGGATTTTACTATAAGCCACGCGTGGACATGGTCACACTGCGCGAGTACAGCGAAGGACTCATCTGTCTCACTGGTTGCATTTCTGGTCCTATGCAGGAATGGATTTTGCAGGGACGCTTAGAGAAAGCAGAAGAAGTTTTACTGCAGCTCAAGGACATTTTTGGAGAAAACAACCTGTTTGTGGAGTTGCAAGACCACGAGCTGGAGAACGAGCAATTCTGCACGCCCGAGTTGGTGCGCTTGGCGCGCAAGCACAGTGTGCCGCTGGTGGTCACAAATGATGCACATTTTTTGAATGCATCTGACCACGATGCACACGACATCCTCATCTGTGTTGGTACAGGCAACAAGCGCCAAGATGGTAAGCGCCTGCGCTACCCTGCTTCTTCTTACCTGAAGAGCGAAGAGGAGATGCGTGATCTTTTCCCTGACCTTCCGGAAGCGTACGATAACACACAAAAGATCGCGGAACGTTGCAACGTATCTATCAAACTGGATTCCACCTCCACCGATCGTTACCCGGAATTCGCCACACCAGACGGATCGCCGCGCGAGGAGTATTTGCGCAGAATTTGCTACGAAGGGTTAGCCAAACGCTATGGTGAAGAACGCGCCAAGAATGATACCGTGCTGCGCGAACGTTTGGACAAAGAACTGGGAGTTATCAATCAACTGCGCTTTGCGAGCTACTTCCTCATCACCGCTGATTTTATCAACTGGGCGAAGGATCATGACATACCAGTGGGTCCGGGACGTGGTTCGGCTGCTGGCTCATTGGTGGCGTATTGTATGCGCATCACGAATATTGATCCTATGGCCTTCGACTTGCTCTTTGAGCGTTTCCTTAACCCGGAACGTGTCAGTCCACCGGATATTGATATCGACTTCTGCCAGACACGCCGCCCCGAGGTCATCGATTATGTGCGCAACAAGTACGGCGAGCGCGCTGTGAGCCATATCATTACCTACGGCACGATGGGCGCTAAATCGGTCATTCGAGATGTAGCGCGGGTTCTGGATCTCAGCTATTCGGATAGTGACCGCATCGCCAAACTCATTGAAAGCGGGCCAAATGTCACGCTCAAGAGCAGCTACGACAACAACGAGGAGCTGCGCAAGCTTGTAATGGACAACACCTATGGTGAGGTGTGGAAATATGCGATCAAGCTGGAGGGGACCATCCGCAATGTGGGAATGCATGCTGCTGGTGTGGTGATCGGCGACAGACCGTTGGACGAGTATGTAGCACTTACCCGCGATGACTTGAGCAATCCCCACGGCGAGGTAGTGGCACAATGCGATATGGACGCCATCTACAACGCTGGTCTGCTCAAGATGGATTTCCTAGGTCTGAAGACGCTCACGGTAATGAAGGATGCAGAGCGCTACGTGCGCATGCGTGTGCCGAACTTCCGCTACGATGAGGTTGATATATGCGACACCGAAACGCTTGCTCTGCTCAACCAAGGCAATACTCTGGGCGTGTTCCAGTTGGAAAGTGGCGGCATGGTTGATACTTGTCGCCGCTATGGAATTGACAAAATTGACGACATCATTGCGCTGCTGGCTCTCTATCGTCCGGGCGCCATGCAGTTCATGGACGAGATGATTGCCGTGAAGAAAGGCGAAAAGACAGCTGAATATGAACACCCGCTACTCGAGCAGGTGTCCGGCCCCACTTATGGGGTGATGATTTACCAGGAGCAGGTGCAAGCAGCGGCCAAACTACTGGCCGGTTACACCCTGGGCGGTGCAGACCTACTACGCCGAGCCATGGGGCATAAAGATCTCGAGGAAATGAAGGAACAGCGGGCGCGCTTTGTGAAGGGTTGCCGAGAAACCAACAACATTGATGAAAAAACGGCCAATGCCATCTTTGATAAGATCCAGAAATTCGCCGGCTACGGATTCAATAAATCGCACTCTGCCTGCTACGGCCATATTTCCTATTGGACTGCCTACTTAAAGGCACATTACCCGGTGGAGTTCCTTTGCGGTCTCATGTCCAACGAGGTTACCAATGAAAAAATTGGCATTTTTATTCAGGAAGCAAACCGCATGGGTATTGAGGTACTCGGTCCCTGCGTCAATCACTCCGCTGTCAAATTTCGCCCAGAGACCATGCCCAACGGACACCTCGCCGTGCGTTTCGGTCTGGCGGCAGTGAAGAGCATGAGTTCCGATACCGTACGCGTCATTGAGGAAGAGCGTGAAGCTCATGGTCCTTACACTAGTTTGGAGGACTTCTGCTACCGTATTCCGCCGCAAAATGTGCGCCGTAATCAAATTGAGGTACTTGTGCAATGCGGAGCTTTCGACTGCATGCATGTGAGCCGCGCTGCTCTTTTCGAAAATATTGATCGTGCCCTCAACGGCGCTGCTACGGTTCATCGTGACAATGAAGCCGGTCAAATGGCTCTCTTCGATATGACGACGACTGCCGTACAAGAGTCAGAATCCGCTCCTGTCATATCCGAATGGCCAAAGCAAAAGCGTCTGGATGAAGAAAAATCGCTCACAGGCGCCTATTTCACGGGCAATCCATTAGACGCCATGCGTGGCATCATTGATCAACCCAAGTACGTGTCAATCGGCAATCTCCCTGATCTCACCCGCGATGAAATTCAAAACGTGCGTGACATGGCCGGAATGATTCGCTCCGTCGCCATTAAAACCAGCAAGAGCAGTAATCAGAGATTTGCTGTCATCACGATTGAGGATTTTACGGGCAGCACAGAGGCTCTCGTGTGGGGTGATTCCTACAAAAAGGCTGCTGATGTGGACGGACTGTTACAAGAAGGCAGCTTCATACGCTTTCGAGCCCGCATTTCCGAGGATGACCGAACAGGAGGCAAGCGTGTGTCAGCTAACGGATTGGAACTCATTAATTCTGCGACCCATTCTCGCCGCGGCAAAGCCTCTTCATTCTACCCCATCAACCTGCTCACCACGCGACACGATTCTGAGGACATCATCCTCATCAAAAAGATCCTTGCCGAGCATCCAGGCAACGTTCCCGTCCGTATCACGTTCCGCAACTCTCTGGGTAATTCCGTTACTATTCAGCTCAGCAAATCCTTTGCCATCACCCCCTCCCCCGGACTCGACCGCTGCCTGTCGCGCTACGCGTGAACCGCGTAACGAGCCAAAATCGCACACCTTGGCTTTTTCTTCGCACTTGGCGGATCACCACTCTGTGATATCACAACCCTGTGCGTCATCATACGTTTCCAGCAGAATGCAGAGGATATCGATAATCTGCCAAATAAACAATCCGCCTATTGTCAGTATTTAAAAAAGCCTGTAATAATCTTGCCTGTGTAGATGCGGAGTACCCCTCCGCAGCACGAGCAAAACAGCAAACATGCCAATATCAACGTGACCGTGGCGATACATTTCCTACAGCATGACTCGTATTCTCGTACTATTCCAAATTTGTCCTTGTTCAACCTCTTTTCCAACTTGACCTGCAAATTTTCTCCTCTCTCCCGTAATGATCTCATTAGTGGACTTCTATGACCACCCTTCCCTTACCCGCAGTGAAAAAAACATGCCTGCGCAACTTGGTAATAGGCTGGCCTAATCTTTCTCAACGATGCCCTTTCGATGCCATCGTGCTGCCAAATGAGAACATACCATAAGTTGCACTTGGTGAAACACCATGAGCGGCAACAGTAAGTTATTATCAAGAGTACCGAATATGGCCAACATCATAGGTGCTCCCACCGCCAAACTCTTCTTAGAACCGCAAAATAAAATCGTAATGCTATCCGCATGATTGAAACGCATGTACTTACACGCTACCCATATGAGGAGTTGAATGGTTCCTAATAACAAAAGTGACGCCGTTATAAGACCACACAAACGACCAGCAGAGAGCTGACTCCAATAGCCCTGAACCGTCGCGGAAGAAAAAGATGTATACACGACCAGCCAGATCGTGAAACGATCATTCGCCAATATCACACCGCGGTGTGCATCTGCCCAAGGTTTAAGCTTCCCTTGGATAAGCTGCCCCATGGCAAAAGGTAAAAGAATTTGATAACTGATCGTCAGCACTGCCTCAACCCCCACTCGCGCACCCTGGGCATGATCCAAGGAAAAAAGGAGTCCTACCAGCAAAGGGGTCAGCACAACCCCACACAAACTCGAAACAGATGCCGAGCATACCGCCGCCGGCACGTTGCCGCCGGCTATGGATGTAAAAGCTATACTACTTTGTACAGTGGATGGAAGACACGCCACGTATAACAAGCCCGAAAATAAGGCTCCACCCACCAACGGTTCCAAGACCCCGCGTCCCATCCACACCACAATCGGAAACACCAAAAACGTGGACACCAACACAGAACTCTGCAACCTCCAATTCAATATGCCCTCCATCACTGAACGACGTGACAATTTCACCCCATACAGAAAAAAAAGCATCACAATTGCCACTTCTGTCAGCCACCCGAATCCAACAGCTACACGACCACGACAAGGTAGCAACAAACCCAGGAAAATGCTAACCATAATGCCAGCCGTAAATATGTCTGGCAGAGGAAGTTTGTACAGGATACGAGGCATGAATTATTTGCGCGAGGGAAAATCGTACGTCACGCGACCGGAGGCGAGGTTAAATACGAGACAAGCCTCAAACTTTTTCCCATTCTTTCGACTCACAAAGTCTTTGATAAGAGGAGTTTTCCCCTTGCTGAGCAATTCTTTCACGATCTGAGCACTCAGCTCCACGCCGCACATTTCCCTGGCTACCACAAGCGGTCTGCGATTTTTACCAATTGCGATCCCTTCCACATGCCACCCATCCTCAACTTCCCAAAGTCGGCATTCACCTTTTCCCTTGACAATGACAGGTCCGTGATCCGTAGCTTTTGAAAGATCAACCGTACTCGACGTCGATGCCGTCGATGCTTTTCTCTTCTCTTTTTCCGGAGACTTCTCACGAGGAGGAAATTCAAAACTCACTCCGCCTTTCGCTTCATCCAATTTCAGGAATGCATCAAAAGGTTTATGAGTCCGTTGGGAGATAAATCCAGAGATCAACTCGCTCTTACCACTCTCAAGCACCTGTCGCAGCACGCTATCTTCTATCCGCTTTTCCAAGATCACACGCGACACGCTGAACCCTTTCTTGGAAGCTGCAGTGCGAGTAAAGTCTGGTATACTCCACTGCTTTTCGTTTTCGAACAATTCTAATTCGCCACGGTTCAACACCTTCACCTTTCCAAGTGAATGCAAATCTGTCACAGGCGGCACCCCTTTTTTGTCTTGTTCATCATCAAAATAGAACTCAGTTTTCCAACTGCCTTCGGGGGTTTCGGGCTGCACAAGGCGCAATCCCGCGCGGAAACTCTTGCCAAAGCGCGACCGAAATCCTTCCATCACAGGCAATTTACCGCAATTGAGCAGTTGTGTAATTTGTTCATCACTTAAACTTAAGCCAGCGTGAATACGGCGCAAGAGAAATTTACAGTGCTTACATACCACTGAATCTACCCGACTCTCCATACCCTTCTTCTTGCACGCAGGGCAGACCAACGGAAGATCCGCATGCGTTCCTTCACTCATGTAATCTTGCACAGCACTTACAATCTCTGCGGTATATGCGCGAATGTCACGCATAAAATCGTTGCGCTTTAATTTACCATTTTCCATCTGCTTAAGCCGATACTCCCACTCACCGGTCAATTCCGGGCTAGAGAGCGTACTCAGACCGATCTTTCCGAGCAAATCAATGAGATCCATTCCACGCCGCGTAGCCACCAAATCCTTGCCATCTCGAGCTATGTACTCCTGGGCAAGCAAACCCTCTATAATCGCAGCGCGCGTGGCAGGTGTACCCAAGCCGCGTTCCTTCATAGCAGACGCCAGCTCATCGTCCTCCACGAGTTTGCCGGCATTTTCCATAGCAGTAAGTAGTGTCGCTTCTGTGTATGATGCCGGCGGTTTCGTAGCATCTTCCACAACCTCCACAGTACCCGCCATCACTTCTTCCCCCGGCGACAGCTCACACAATTCATCTTTTTTCTTTCGGTCAGCATTGTACAGCGCACGCCATCCAGCACTGCGCAACACGCGACCATGTGCATAGAAATGATCCTGTCCCTCAGGAGTCGTGATAATGGTTATTCGCTCCGTATCCTCAAACTCGGCATTAGGCATGAAGACACCAAGAAAACGCTGCACCACCAAATTGAAAATGCGCGCTGCATCCCCGTTCAGGTTCACAAACCTACCGGTGGGGATTATGGCAAAGTGATCGCTCACCTTGGAACTGTCAAAAACGCGTTTACTTCGACGTATGCCGTGAGCATCAATAATTCCCTGAGCATACGTCGCGTACTCTGGCAAGTGACTCGCTATCCCCTGGACCGTGTGTACCACAACATTTGTGTAATCATTGGGTAAAAACTTTGAGTCGGTACGCGGATACGTTAGCACTTTGTGTTTCTCATAACACTCCTGCGCCAATTGCAAAGTACGGCTGGCAGAAAATCCAAATCGGTTACTCGCCTCCTTCTGCAGTGAAGTAAGGTCAAAGAGCAAAGGAGCCGGCATGCTCACTGGTTTTTTCTTCTCCTCCACAGTCCCTTTCTTTCCCTTACAACGTGCAGCAATTTTGGCCGCCTCTGCCGCGTCCCATATACGTTCTCGTGTACGTTGCGGTGCCTTGTCATCACGTTTCTGCTTCGGATTTATCCATTTGGCACTGTAGCTGCCTTTCCGGGCTACAAAATCAGCGTGAATCTCGTAGTATCTCTCTGGTTTAAAGGCGAGAACTTCCTTTTGCCGTAACGCCAGTATAGCAAGCGTTGGCGTCTGCACTCTTCCAGTGGGAGTCACATGAAATCCGCCTGCGGCCGACTGGAGAACAGTGAGTGCGCGAGTACTATTAAGCCCAACTAACCAATCAGACTCCGAACGACACACGGCAGCATCTGCCAAATGCAACATTTCCTCATTTTTCTTGAGGTGCTGCCATGCCTCCAATATGGCATCATCCGTCATACTCTGCATCCACAAACGGTAGAGCGGCTTCTTGATGCCACCGAAGCGTATGATATTGCGAAATATCAACTCGCCCTCTCTCCCGGCATCACATGCATTCACCAGTGAATCAACCTCTTTGCTACGTGCTACCTTTAAAATCTTTCGCAGTCTGTCCGCCGATCTGCCAATGGGTTCCAGCTCCATAACATCCGGCATCACGGGCAAGTATTCCATCTTCCAAGGTAAGCTTTTCCCATCTTTCGTTTGAGGTTTTTTTTGCTCCACCAGATGACCAACAGCCGAAGTAATGATTAATTTCTCGTTTGAAAACCCGCCTGCGGCTTCATCCTTCTTGAACTTGCCGTACTTTTTTCCAAGTACGCGCGCCAGATCCGACGCCACACTCGGTTTTTCCGCAATGATGAGTTGTTTTGCCATAAGAAACGCTCGAAAAGCTCCTCTTAGGAAAAACTAAACTGCCCAACTCGTCAAGCCCCAAATGTGGCATACCACAACCTTCTCACTGATCGCTTTTCCTACCCGATGAACTCTCACACAGCGCCGTACAACGTAAATCCAGTGCATTCGCAAATGGTCACCGGGACAAGCGTTCCGATCTGTGCATCCCCCTTCTCGATGATGACCGGCTTGTTCTGCGAGGTACGACCCTGCAAACGGTTGGGATTTGTTTTACTCGGACCCTCCACTAAAATGGTTTGGCGCGTACCAACAAGCGCATTGTTGCGTGCGATGGCGATACGGTTCACCGTCTCAAGCAGGTCGTGATTCCTTGCCTCCTTTTCGCGCAGGCAAATTTGTCCGGGCATCTCTGCCGCCGGTGTACCGCGTCTTGGTGAATACTGAAAGATAAAAGCATTATCAAATTCCACCTTTTTCACCGCGGCCTTAGTAAGCAGGTAATCCTCCTGAGTCTCACCCGGGAAGCCCACGATAATATCTGTCGTAATTGCCAGATCCGGACGCGCCGAACGCATAGCTGCACACAGTTCCATGTATTTTTCCTGTCGGTACGGGCGACGCATTAATTTGAGGATACGATCACTTCCGCTCTGCATGGGGAAGTGAATATGGCTGCATAATTTCGGCAGATATGAAAAAGCTCGCACCAAATCGTCATGGAAGCCGATGGGATGCGGAGAGGTAAACCGCATACGCTCCAATCCCTCTATGTCATGCAGCGCCTCCAACAAGCGCACAAAAGCACCACGTCCATCTACAATGGCCTCATCACGACCGTAGCGGTTTACAATTTGACCGAGCAGTGTCACTTCCTTCACCCCGGTATCCACCAACCGCTTCACCTCATCCATAATATCAGTTGCCGGTCTGCTGCGCTCTCCACCGCGTGTGAAGGGTACGATACAGTAGGAGCAGTGCATTTCACACCCCTGCATAATTGAAACAAATGCCGAACATGAGGAACGTGCCGGCAAGTGGTCGCGAATGCGCGTATGAGCATCAGGCAGATCTTCCACTTGGGAAATATGTGCACCTTCCCGCAGGGGTGCAGGAGGGAGATTCGCCATGCGTTGTTTAAGTAAAGCATCACATATTGAGAAAACGCGATGGTAACAATGTGTACCCGTCACTACATCCAACCGCGGTATCTCTTCAAAAAGTTCGCGCGCCCTACTCTGCACCATGCATCCCATCAATCCGAATACCGCCCATGGCTTCTCCTCTGCTTGTGAGCAGAGCATACCCATCTTGCCAAGAGCCTTCAACTCTGCTTTCTCCCTCACCGAACAAGTATTGATCAGTACCACGTCTGCCTGGGCATCCGAGTCAGTCAAGCGGTAACCTCCTGCCAAGAACATGGCCGCAACCTGTTCCGAATCGCGTTCATTCATTTGGCAACCGTATGTTTTGATGTAGACAGATGGCATGATTCTATCAAGCTTCATATTCGGTGGGGTCTACCATAGAAGCCGCCATAAAAGCAGCTCGTCTCTCCCGGCAAGTGCCACAACGCCCACAATGCTTTTCTCCACCGCGATAGCAGGAATACGTGTGCGAAAAATTCACTCCAAGCTGTTTTCCCAAGATCACAATCTGTGTTTTGTCCATAGCAATAAACGGACGAAGAAGCTGAATCCCCGCATAACTGCCAAGCCTTATCGCCTGCTCCATGGACTGCATGAAAGGCTCCCGGCAATCCGGATAGATGGCATGATCCCCAGCGTGTGCCGCAATCACCACGCCCTGGGCTCCACAACTTTCGGCTATGCCGGCGGCTATTGATAAAAATATTCCATTGCGGAATGGAACCACCGTGGCCCGCATATTTTCATCTGTATATTCACCCACCGGTACCGCCTCAGAACCGCTGAGCAAAGCGCTGGAGAGGTGTGGTGCAAGTGCAGAGAGATCCACCACGCGGTGAGATATCCCTAAAGCTTGAGCTTGATAGGCGGCACAAGCCAATTCACGTTCCGAGTGATTGCTACCGTAGAGAAAAGAAAGTGCAATCACTGGTTCATGCTCACGAGCCGCCCAATGCAAAGCTGTAGCAGAATCCACACCACCGGAAAGAAGAACAAGGCATTTCATGGATAACAGGAGAAGGCAAAACTTGGCATTAACGCGGCCGATTTTCCGGGCAATGCTCGGCAGTAGCTGTCAGTCGTATGCCGCCTCTCGGTGAAAAGCGCCCCACCACACGCATCCAGCTCGGCCTCACAGCCGCCACTAAATCATCCAAAATACGGTTCACCACCTGCTCATTAAATGCAGGATAATTGCGGAAGGAAACAAGATAGTATTTTAAGCTTTTTGTCTCCAGAACTCGTTCGTCCGGCACATAAGAAATACTCAGCGAGCAGCTGTCTGGTTGCCCAGTCACCGGACAAAGTGAAGAAAACTCCTCCGTTTCCAGCAACACCTCATAGCGGCGCTGCGGACTGCGGTTCGGAAATGTCTCAAGCTTCGCCTCATCCGGCGAACAAAAGAACTCAGTATGCTTGCCTAACAAGGTCAATTTTTCTTCTTTTCCCATGCGTCTCTAGAGTTTAATAAGTTGGTAGGTATCACGACCATCCTTCATGCCCCAGCCCAGCTCAGTCAATCGAGAGCGCAGGGCATCCGCCTCTGCCCAATTTTTTGCCTGACGCGCCTGCCAGCGCAACTCTGCTATGCTACACACCTCCGCCGGAGCTTCCGGTTGTTCTTCTTCATCTGAGGGCAATACCAACCCCAGTGCTTCAGTGATAAATCGCAAAGCACGGCGCGTACCACGCGCCTCCTCACGACTTATTGAATCCAGCGCCAATGCATGCAAAGCGCTAAAGACATGTCCTAACGCCTCAGGTGTGTTTAAATCATCCAGCAAGCTCTGCCATGCCGGCGTAAAGTTTTTCAGTTGCGGGGGATTTTTGACAAGATCGTGGTATGATGGAGCCGTCTGATCCCCCGCCCGTCGTGCCAGCGCTGCGTCCACCCGTCCCAGCTTGCGCAGGGCTGATGCCGCATCTTTCATGCCAGACAAGGTGAAATTAAGTGGTCGACGATAATATGCTGCAGCCAGTACATAGCGCAAAGCAGCCGGACTGTGGCCAAGCTTTACCAGATCATCCAGTGTATACATATTACCCAAGCTCTTGCTCATCTTGGCACCATCCACCAAAAGATGCGTCACGTGAAACCAATGCCGAGCAAATTCTCCACCGCATGCGCAGCGACTCTGCGCAATCTCATTCTCATGGTGAGGAAACACTAAATCCACCCCGCCGGAGTGCAAATCAAAGGTGTCTCCCAAATATTTATGACTCATGGCTGAACATTCCAAATGCCAGCCAGGGCGACCCTCACCCCAGGGGGATGGCCAATAATTTTCACCGTCTTCGGGACGCTTGGCTTTCCACAACACGAAGTCAGCCACGTTGTCTTTGGTGTATTCATCCGTATCAGCACGCATTTGGGCTGTTTTCCCTAAATCGAGTGACTGAGAATCTAAGTGCGCCAACTTGCCATAGTCATGGTACGAAGAGATACGGAAGTAAACCGAACCGTCGTCGCCACAATATGCATGCCCCGCGTCAATGAGCCTCTTCACAATTTCTATCTGATCCGCTATATGCGCCACCGCGCTCGGCTCCACGTGCGGCACCAGGCAGTTCAACGCCGCGCAGTCTTCATGGAACTTCTGCGTCCACCTCGCCGTGTATTCACACAACGCCACTCCCTGCACCTGTGAATTGCGTATGGTCTTGTCATCTACATCGGTGATGTTTCGTACATGTTTGGTGTGCATCCCCGACAGCTCAGCCACACGACGAAAAACATCCTGCGCCACAAAAGTACGAAAATTTCCGATGTGCGCCGCTGCATACACTGTGGGGCCGCAACAGTAAAAACGCAGCGTCTCGCCATCCTGCGCTCGCACCTCTTGTAGTCTCCGTGTGTACGTGTCGAATAGCTGAAACATAACGCGCGATATTATGCGCGATGCGCCACGACCTGTCAAGCTTGACATGCATGCGGCAAAAGGCTACCATGGGGGCATGGAAACTCTTATTACTCGCGGCATTGTCCATTCTTATTTTGAGAAAATCAACCGTAGTTTGCAGCTAGATGCCGCCATCGTCGGCGGCGGTCCGTCCGGTATCGTGGCAGCATATTATCTGGCCAAGGCTGGCCATAAGGTGGCTCTGCTAGATCGCAAATTAGCACCAGGTGGCGGCATGTGGGGCGGCGCTATGATGTTCAATGAAATTGTGGTTCAGGAGGAAGCATTACCCATCTTAGAAGATTTGCGGCTGCGGTACCGAAAGTATGAGCAAGGGACCTACCTGCTTGATTCTGTACACGCCACTGCCGGCCTGCTCTACCGCGCCACTGAAGTAGGCGCTCTCATTTTTAACTGCTACTCCGTGGAAGATGTAGTATACAAGCAGGGACGCGTGGGTGGCGTGGTAGTGAACTGGACCCCGGTGCTTTTGCAAAAGATGCACGTCGACCCGCTGACTTTTGCCGCCAAGGTCGTACTTGATGCCACGGGTCACGACTGTGAAATTGCCCGCACTGTCGCCCGCAAGAACGGTGTTGCTCTGAACACAGAAACTGGTGGCGTGATCGGCGAAATGAGCATGGATGCTGCCGAAGGAGAACGCACAACCATTGAAAACACCAAGGAAATATACCCCGGTTTGTTTGTCTCCGGTATGGCAGCGAATGGTGTTAGCGGAAGTTTTCGTATGGGCCCGATTTTCGGAGGTATGCTGTTGAGTGGAAAGAAAGTGGCCGAACTTATGGAAGCTTCTATTCTCTCCAACAGCTGAGGTTTGTGACCAACCACCACACTTTTAGCGTCATCACTTGTATAACTCTAGCAAATCCGCAATCCACTCACTCGCGCTGCGGTAACGCGCATCTGCCGCAGGGCGTATGGATTTGTCGATACTGCGCAGCAAGCGTTCGTCGTACTCCTTTTTTAAATTCTCCATACCCACCAAGGGGTCTGCCATGTCATAAAGCTGCCGCTGTCTGCCATCCGGTAAGCAGACTCCCGTGAGGATGTAATAAAGCGTGGCGCCAAATGCGTACAAATCCGTCCAAGCCCCCATCTCGCCGCCATTCATCCCCTGCTCCGGTGGGCTGAATCCCAACGACTCGACCACGCCTGCCTCAGAGTCCCCACACGCCTCACGCGCCGCACCAAAGTCAATGAGAATAGGAAGACCTTTCTTGTTGATGAGAATGTTGTCCGGTTTAATATCACGGTGTAACACCTCACGCTGATGCAAGTAAGCCAGCGCATCAAGCACGCGTACCATTGTCCCCAACAAAGCTTCTTGCGGAAGTTGGCAGTCGTGTGTTCGATAATCATTTACCGCATCGGCAAGTGATTTTCCATCGATAAACTCTGTTACATAGTACGATGTTTGATGAGCGTGGAAAAAGGAATATACCTTAGCAATGCTCGGATGATCCAGAGAGGCCAGCAACCGAGCCTCGCGCAGGAAATTATTGTGGGCCCAATCAAAGGTTTCGCGTCCCTCCGGGGCAATCAGTACAACATCCAACGAACCGCTCTGGCGATGACAAAGCGTATCTGGAAAGTTTTCTTTGAGAACCACACGACGCTCCAGCGCTTTTTCCTCAGCCAGGTACGTCACTCCAAATCCTCCCGCTCCAAGCGTGCGTAGAACTCGATAACCGTGAAGCACGTGTCCATCTGGCAGCTCTTTTGGGGCAACATCACACTCCACTTCCTGTTCCCCATCACTACCGGGGGTGTAGTGAACATCATCCAATATACTGCTTAAAAAATGATCTGAAGGCATCATATCAATGTGTTTTCGAGTAAACTTTTAGCGTCTGTACCCCGGCGCCATAAGAGCCAGGCGCCGGCACATGTCGTAGTCAATTTTACCGCCGGGCAAAACAGGAATCGTACGCAGTGCCACTATACGCTGAGGTGCATAATAGGATGGGTAGCGGGCGTTCACGATAGCGTAGCGCAGGGTTATCACGTCGTGCGGGCCGACGACGTGATGCAGTTTGGAAAGCAGAACGAGCTGCTCTTCGTACTCACCGGCGGCTGGTATTCCTACCACTGCAATTTGCGGTTCGTTTGAATCGTTCTGAGTCGGAAGGATAGCAGTAAGTATATCCTCTACCTCAGCATGGGAAACGAGCGTTTCGTCGATATACGAATAACGCTCACGTGGACCACCTACAACAAGTAAACCATCTGCACGCACACTTCCTATATCCCCGGTGCATACCCAGCGATTATCAGGCGTGTTTACTTTGCACGAGTTTTCATCTCCCACAAAACCAGAAAAAAGAGCAACTCCTTTCACCCACAGCAAGCCCTTCTCCCCCACACCAAGCGGTACATCCGGCGTGCGGTGGTCCGTCACCTTCACTGCCACTCCCGGCATTACCAGCCCTGCCGTACCAGGCGCGCCACAGGAAAGCGTTGGCTTTTGAACGCCATCCAATTGTTGCAGAGGTGCCAAGCTGCAAGCTACCGGCATAGCACACTCTGTTGGCATGTAGCACTCACACATGCAAATTTTATGGTCCCGATATGCTCGCTGAGCAAGCGCCACTGGTACTCGTCCAGTCACCAAAAGGTGTTTCATCCCCGCTAAGTCGTCTCCCTGCACGTGTTCCAATATGCCGGGAATTTGGCGTGGCTCAAGAGCAGTAATGGTCGGATGGTAACGATGCGCTAAATCACAAATACGCTTGGCAGCGTACGGCTCCGGATAAGTGATGATATCCTGCCCGCACAGCAATGGGTATACAAGTCCGAACAACAATCCAGCTCGGTAATGGTACGGAAGGCTGCTCAGCACCCGCTGCCCCGGCTGAAGTTCGAGACGGCTCGCAGCAAGTCGATAACCCGAGAGTACCGCACTATGGCTAAATCGCACACCTCGTATTTCCATCCCCTCCTCGGGCAAAGAGAACGCAATGAGCGCCTCCTCCTGTGGATTTACAACCGGAGTGTCCATCCACGCCGCTAATCGTCGACGCCCAAGCCGACTTACCAAATATTCCTTGATGAATTGGAACGAAATTCCAGATACTGCCAGTAGTTCCTCAATTAATAGCATGTCTCGCGAGGGCGGCCATGGAAAGTCTGGCAATTTCTGCATGAAACTGCTACTGGATATAAATCGAATAAGAGCCGCCTGCTGCACCACGATGCGAAACATACGCGCTGTGCAGTTGTAGTCAATGTTTACCGGAGTAATGCCGGCAAGCATACACGCCACATTCGCAATAATGCTCAACCGCCCTGGAGGCAGAATAATTCCCATGCGGCGCAAAAGAGTATGCTTATGCAGCCGTCTCGCCAGAGGAGCGGCCAGTGTAAGCAACTGGCGGTAGCTCATGCCCTGCTCGTTCACCCCATCTACAATCACTGCTCGAGGGTGTTCAGTGAGGCCACGCAATATCGCGCTTCCCAATGTCTCATCACCCTCTCCCAGTTCACTGCAGACCAGTTCTGCAGCTGCCACACTCCACGCTGCCATCAACCGCTCAGCTGCCGCTTCCCCGGGAATGAATGAGGATAACACACTGACAATCATTCGATCATACGGCGCTTCGCTCGTGATCACCGCCGTTTGTTCTGCACCGTGGTACATACCCACATAGACGGGAAGAACCTGTCCCTTATATTCTTCGAGCAGATACTGCAACACACGCAACGAAACATCCGTCACGCAGGCCGGAGGCTGCACTGGCCTCCCAGGAAGAAGCACTACGTGGCGTCCAGCGGCGCGCATTGCGTTTATGCGGTTGAGCAAGGCCGCTCGGTTGCGATCAGAGACAGAAAAAAGGATGCCCTGAGAACCATCACGATTCACGTGACTCAAAAGTTTTGCATCTGGACGCAACGCATCCTCCACCAGCCAGGCAATCTTACCACTGCCCCCCAGTGTTTCCTCCAGCACACGCAGCGCCACATCATCCACTCGATTCGGGATAACGAACACAGGCTCTTCAGGCAAATGTTTGGCACCGATGATAGTGACGGCTGACGGCATACTGTAACGCCGCCAGTGTATCACAAAGCATGCACGCATGCAACTATCTAATGCAGGAATAACACCTGAGAAACGTCAAATTCTATGGGAGAAATCATGATAAATACAAGTCGCAAATTTAGCTTCTGTGACCTGTGATATGACATACCCCATGCGGAGTACCCGATATATTCTCGGATTCCTACCATTGGAGAACTCGACTTGTATTCCATTTCCTCTTTGCGCCCCAAGTTCGTCACCCCTTGTCCATCTCGCCGAAAAAACGCTTTGTGCAATCATGTGACGGATCGCATCTATTCCCGTCTCAGCGGCGTACCATGAGCCAGAATAAACAATTTGTCAGTCTTTTTACATTCGCCTGATTACTCGAAATCTGATGTTCCAGACAGAAATGCTCCCCAGCTTCCATTTATACATACCAAGATAGAAAATCCTTACGAAGAATGGTAGATCTTCACGGCGGTCATCCCGTTAAAATCTAAAGCGATGATAACTTTTTCGTGTTGAAGGACAATCACTTCAGCGCGACTTCACTGATCAACAAGCACCCCCCGGCTTAAACTACATGCGCTGTCATATTCCCCACATCAGCCAGATTTGCCTCGTAGCAATTCCATTGCTCAGAACAAATCATAGGTCCTGTTTTCGAATCGTCAACAGGGGCAACTCCATATCGATGTCAATAGCGGTTGAAAATGGGTGCTTTGGTCAATGACACCATACGTTACCCCTCCAATTTACAACTCTTTCCCGGTATTGGAATGGTTATCTTTACATCCTCTGGCATGTAGCGTTCAAGTTCATCGCGCATAGCGCGCTGCGCCTCAACATCTCCATGCACCAAGACAATCTGCCTGGGGTGTAATTGCCGCGCGTAATCCAACAATGCAGCCCGATGTGCATGTCCGGAAAAATCAAAAGTTTCAATGCGGCACCGTACCGGGTACGTTTGTCCCGCATTTGCATCTTTACCGAGGCGCACAAGATCCCCTTGGCTTGCTGTCTTAATACGTGCGGCCGGACTCTCCGGATCGCTGTATCCAACAAAAAGTATGGCATCGGCTTCATGCGGTAAAACTTGCGCGGCCAGTTTGTTGGAGAGCGTATGTGGGCTCATCATGCCGCTCGACACAAGATAAATGCTTCCCGGACTCACGTGCATCGGACCTTCCATCTCGCGCGGAAGTGGCACAGTTTCCACAGACTCGTGCAAAATCATTCCCGGATTTAACCGTGGTGTGTCATAGGTCAGGCGGTCATACACGTGCGTCACCTTTGCACCAAGCCCCCCGCTATATATCGGCACATCGGGGATACGGCCCCCATCGCGAAATCGGCCAAGCTCATAAAGAAGCTCTTGGGTCTTACCCAACGCGAATACAGGTATAAGCACTGCCCCTCCCCCTTGCAATGTTTCGCGAATAGTTCTAGCAAAACGGTTCATCTCTCTCGCGCGCGTGTAGTCGATGGGACGCTCGACAGCACCGTGAGTGCATTCCATGATCAACACATCCACTCCCTCCTGCGGGAAGGAGGCTCCCGGGATAAGACTCTGATCCTCAAATTGTACATCACCTGTGTAAAAAATATGCACACCGGCACGCGTCTCCAGCATCACTCCACAAGAACCAAGAATATGGCCGGCATCATAGAGTGTGGCAAGCATATCCCCTGAACGACATACACGAAACGCTTCCTCATACGGTCGCGTCACCCAATGATTGGCCGCGTGATCTAATTCTCCATGGCTAAAAAAAGGATACTCAACAACGCCATCAAACATGCGTTGAGCCGTCATTACGTTCACCGAATTATGAAGCATCACTCGCCCAACCTCAGCTGTAGCCCGAGTCATGATAACTTCAGCTCTCGGATACTTGTCCTGAAACACCGGCAAAGCGCCGATGTGATCAAGATGAGCATGCGTGATGATAATAGTCTGAGGATCCTTACCCTCTAGTAAATCCAACCGCGGCTTTGCATCATTTCCCACTTTCTTTGGATGTACGCCAACATCCAGTACAACACTATTTGAACCGTCTTCAATGAGATAGCAGTTGGCTCCGATCTCCGCGCCACCTGTTAAGTTGGTAAAAGTGGTCATGACGGATTTGATATCAGTTGAGCGATCATTTCAGCTGCATTCGGCGCAGCGCACCGATGCATGGCTTCCTGCATGGCGTTGCGCGCTGATTTATCCAGCACATTATTTTTCACAAAGTCAATAATTCGCGAGACAGTCAACTCATCCTGCTCACACAGCGTGGCCGCGCCAGCATCTGCAAACACGCGAGCGTTGTAGTACTGGTGATTATCGGCGGCATACGGATAGGGAACAAGCATACATGCCTTGCCCATCATGGAAAGCTCTGTGAGTGTTGATGCTCCGCTGCGGGCAACTACACCATCTGCTGCTGCATAAGCGGTCGGCATATCAGAGCAAAAACCCACCACACGCACATTATGCGCCCCTTCAGCTAATCCTTTCACTCGTCCCTCATCTATTTTCCCCGCAATAATCAAAAACTGAACATGAGGCAATTTGCGTGCCGCTTCCACCATCAGTGTATTGAGCTTTTGAGCACCTTGCGACCCGCCGGTCACCATGAGTAGCGGTTTGTCCATCGGCAAATCAAGAGCCTTTCTGGCTTCGCTCTGCCGTGGGGCTCGCATCACCTCTCCGCGTACCGGTGTACCCACCACATGACAATCTCTCCCAGGAAAATACTTGACTGCCTCGCCTAGTCCAAGTAGTACTGCCGTACAAAATCGTGCAGTAAGTCGATTTGCTCGCCCCGGTACTGCATTAGACTCATGCAAATAAGTACGTAATCCCAGCATGCGTCCAGCCACTACCGGCGCCAATGATGTAAACCCTCCCATACCCAGCACAACAGCTGCTTTTTCTTGCCTCAGCAAACGATAACTGCTCAGCAATGTGCCGATGAACTTTACCATAAAGCTAATCATGCGCAGTGAGAATGTGCGCGGTTTTGCAATGGCTGATACCGTACGAAACTCCAGATGACAATATTTACGAGAACCCTCGGCATCCACCTCCTTGCGCGAGATGAGCAACAGCGGGCGATGTCCGCGTGTTTGCAACCGCTCTGCCACAGCGATTCCTGGAAACATGTGTCCACCGGTACCGCCGCACGCTATTATGATGCGTAGGGATGTCGTTCCTTGAGTCATATTACGATGAATCTTTGATAAGATGTTTGGGCCATATGTTTTGCCGAACTGCAGGCGTGTATCGTTGTATACTTGTCAATATTCCGATGGAGAGGATGGTGAATACAAGATTAGTTCCGCCATAGCTAATGAATGGGAGAGGCAGACCTGAGTTCGGCAATAACGATGTCACTACGGCCATATTCAACACGGCCGGCCAAAATATTGTACACACCAGACCTGTTGCCAGTAAACGCCCAAAAGTATCCTGCGTCTGCAAAGCCAACATGATGCCAAATATTGTCAGCATCGTGAACAGCAGCAATACCCCAAGCGTTCCCACCAACCCCCATTCTTCGCCAATTTCCGCAAAAATAAAGTCTGTATGCGCAAAGGGCAGATTGCCGAACTTCTCAATGCCATCTCCCAAACCAACACCCGTCACTCCACCGCGAGCAAGCGCTAAGATGGCAATCCACTGCTGCCGACCTACTCCTTGGCTAAATGCCTGTGGGTCAAACCACGCATAAATACGTTCCAAACGGTTGTCATTATTGGTCGCCATATCGAACATCAATACAACGCCTATCAACAAAGCAGTGAACAAAAGCCAATTACGGACTCCGGCTACATACATCACACACCCTCCGGAAACAGCCAATGCAGCAGCCGTCCCCATATCTTTCTCGAATAAGATGAGCGCAAGTGGTATACCAAATAAAACTGCTCCCGGCCAAATAAACCCTCGCCAAAACGTACCAGGCATTTCTCGATGAGTCGTGTACCAATCCGCTAGTGCTAGCATCATGCAGATCTTTGCTACCTCACTCGGCTGAAAAGTCATAAACCCGAGATTAAGCCATCGTCTCTCTCCGTTAATCTCCAGTCCAACATGTGGCACGTAGCAAAGCGTCAGCATGATTACACTCGCCCACCAAAACACGTATACCAACGGACGCAGTTTTTGGTATTTCACAGCACTCATTGCCAATGCTGCCAGCAACCCCAATAATCCAAAACAACACTGTTTAATCAAAAATTGCGCAGGGTTCCCACCGTTCGGCACATATACACACAACCCTGTACTCGCCACCATCATAATGCCCAACACTAGCAATATGATGAAGCAAAGCCAGATGCATATGATACTCAAACGCGGTGACATTGGCGTCGCTTATCTGGAAAGTCTATCAGCGGCTCAGTCGCAACTTCATGCCTGGACTGATACGATTCGCATCCTTGAGTCCATTGAGTTGCATAAGTTCCTTCACCGGCACTTTCACCTTGCGCGATATGCGAGAAAGCGTTTCACCGCGCTGCACCGTGTGGATTTTCTGCTGATTCATTGCTGATGCTGGTCGCGCTACCTCCGACCGTGCAGTAGTCCTCAACGCAGGCGCAACCTCTGCACCGCGAGCAGCCGCCCTCCCAGTGGGCACAACAATGGTAACCCCCACGGCCGGCTCGCTACTTGTCATAGTAGGATTGGCTGCCTGCAGCGCAGCTGGACTGACCGCATACTGGGCTGCGATGTTCTGCCACGTATCACCTGTGGCCACCATATGGTACACCGGAGCTGATGTGGCCGCTTGGGCAATTGTCACATCCTCTGCCACCTCCTCAGCAACATCTTCTTCCATTTCTGCAGGCTGTGTGATGTGGTTTGCAACAGGCGTTAATGCAGGAGCTGTTACAGTGGAGGGTGAGGTGGGGGCCAATACGGCAGGAGGAGTCAGAACCGGCTGCGGCGTGGGCGCAGCTTCGGGTGCCGATTGTGTTGGTGATGTCACATTAACGGGTGCTGCGGCCGTCACCGTTCCGTCTTTCACCATATGTCCACGCAGAAGTACCCCTCCTATAATGACGAGATGGAGCATCAACAATCCAACGATGATACGCACAATCGTGACGCTGCTCGTTCTATCCTCCACGAGTCCCGTATCACTGCGGTGACGTTTGAGCAGGGAGTGAAAGAAATGACGCTTAGGTCTGACGCGACCAAGTGTAGGTGTGTTGTAAGGGTCGAATTTTTTCATAGTGGTTTGATGGATATGAAGTTCAGATGTGAAAAATTTTTCGTACAGCTTGACAATAATCATCGCCGCGCTGCGCATAGCTTTTATACTGGTCAAAGGATGACGTGCCGGGTGAAAAAAGCACAACATCTCCCACTGTCGCACGAGATGCAGCCACCTGCACCGCCTCACCCACGGTCTCTACGCATATGGTTTCGTAAACACTGGAAAATGTGCGCTCCAACTGCTTGGCAATTTGTCCGAACACAATGCAAAGTCGTACTTTCCCCTGCATGGTAGAGAGCAGAGGCGTGTAATCCAGCCCCTTGTCTTTGCCTCCAATAAGTAAAATGACAGGCCTCGTCTGCGAGCGGATGGCTGCTTCAGTGGAATGTAGATTGGTACTCTTGGAATCATTCAACCAAAGTACTCCTTGTTTTTCCTCCACCAATTCACAACGGTGATGCGGCGGCTCAAAGTCTGCCAGCGCCGGTACAATTTGACCATCTTTGAGTCCGACAGCACGGCATGCCAAAATAGCCGCCATGGCATTTTCTGCGTTGTGTGCATGAGATAAAGCAGTATCCTTCAGATCCGCCACGATCGTATCAATTTGTTTGATGCACGTACCTTCGTAACGCAACAAACCGCTACCCTCATACGCTGAAAACTCCACGATTCGCGGTCTGATGTCCGGTATCTTTTCCCCCACTCGAATGATAGCGATCTGTTCCGCCTCCATGTTCTCAAAGATACGCAATTTGGCTTCATGATAATCGTTTACTTTCGTGTAACGATCCATATGATCTGGGGCAAAGTTCAGCCATACCGCCACTTCCGGCTTAAAGCTCTGTATGGTCTCCAACTGGAAGGAGGACACCTCAAGTACTGCAAACTCCGGCTGCGGATCCTCTAAAACCACTTCACTCAGCGGGTAGCCATAGTTTCCACACGCTTTTGCGCTGCGCCCAGCATGCAACAGAATATGCTCAATGAGTGCGGTCGTGGTGGTCTTGCCATTTGTACCGGTAATGGCAATAATTCGCCCACTGAAATACCGAAATGCCAATTCCATCTCGCCAATGATGGGAGCCCCTGCACACGTGAATGCCAACGCCCATGGCTTGTCTGCCTCAATACCGGGTGAAATAACCACCAAATCCGCCGCAAAGTCACGCGCTTCCTTTTCTGTGGCGCCTCCCACAAAATCTACTGTTGCATCGGCACACACTGCCTGAGGGTTGGAATCGAAAACACGCACATGGGCTGCTCCGTGTACTGCCGCCAGATGTGCTGCCGCCACCCCGCTGCGTCCACAGCCAAGAACTGCCACTTTTTTCCCGTTCAAGTTCATTGCTAAATATGAAAATGGGTTATCATTTCTGCGTTTGTGACCGCAACTGCAATACACAAGATAAGTGCCACAATCCAAAAACGGACGCACACTTGGGTCTCACTCATTCCTCCTTTCTCGAAATGATGATGCAATGGAGCCATGCGGAATAGTCTGCGCCCTGCACCACTCACGCGCCTCGTAATCTTAAACCACACCACCTGCATAACCACAGACGTGGCCTCTGCCACAAACACTCCCGCCACCAAAATGAGCATGAGTTCCATGCGTGTACACACGGCTAAGCCCCCCAATGCTCCCCCAAGCGCGAGAGAACCCGTATCGCCCATGAACACCTTAGCCGGGTGGCAATTATACCACAAAAAGCCCAGACAAGATGAAATGATGGCCAGTGAGAATGCCACCATAGTTACCAACCCGGGATCCTGCCATGCTGTTATTCCGAGAAAAGCAAACAGGGCAAAAAAGAGCGAAGCTGGTATCATACAGCCGCTCGCTAAGCCATCCAAACCATCTGTCAAATTCACGGCATTAGATGTGGCAATGACGGTAAGAATCGCCAGTGGTATGACAAGCCACCCAATGTCAACAAATCCGTAAAACGGCACCATGATCAACCCTGGGCGAGACATGAACATATTTGATTCACACGTGTACAAATATATGGCACAAACCGTTGCAGCAAGAGTTTGCAATCCTATCTTGAACCAACCGTTCACACCGTCACTGTTGTGTTTTTTGATCTTCGCACAGTCATCGAGAAACCCGAGAAAGCCTGTTACCACGGTAACGAGCAACACGCACTGCACTCGTACATCTCCCAAGGGTAAAAACAGAAATGAATACAACAGCAGTGAACCAATGATGAGTACACCCCCCATCGTTGGTGTACCTTCCTTTGCAGCATGGTCCGGCGCGTGTACATTGCCATGCGCCTCGCGCACGGGCTGCCCAGCTTTCAACTCTCGTAATTTTCGAATACCCCACGGTCCCATAGTCCACACCAACACCAGTGGCAAAACCAGTGGTAGCACGACAAACAATATCGTCGGGCTCACATGATCCGAGTTGAAAAAATAAGTCAACATCTCACATTAATCTCCTTTGAATAATTCATCCATAACTCGCTCTATACCGGCGACGCGTGAGCCTTTGAAGAGGATCACATCACCCGCCTGCACCATCCCGCGCAAATTATCCGCTGCTGCCTTCGGAGTATCCACACGCATCACCGGCACACGGCCTTCTCGCACAGCCGCCGCCAACGCATGCAGCTCCGCACTGCCCTCGCCCAGCACCACTACACCCGAGTATTTTAATTCCGCCGCGCATTTACCTACTTCGGCGTGAGCGGCCACACCGGCACTACCCAGTTCACCCATCTTGCCAAGCACAGCATATCGACGCCCATCCACAGGCATACTAGCCACGGTTCTTAAAGCCGCCATCATGCTTTCGGGGTTAGCATTGTAAGTATCATCCACCAAAAGGACACCATCTTTTTCTCGGCACGTAAGCCTTCCTTTTGTAAGAGCGATCCCGCGCAGTCCCTCGGCAATCTCTTGCAGGCTGCAGCCCAACCGCCACCCGGCGGCTGCAGCTAACAAGCTGTTACCCACCATATGTTCCCCAGGCACAGGTAAGTGCACCGGAATTTCTCCGGTTCCTTCTATCACCAGCTCATAATCGCTCCCTTGAGCACCGCTCCGTACATTTCTCGCGCGAACAGCGCTTGCCTCGCCACCTACCGGAAGCAGATGAGCTTGTGTCTGCGTGGCTATGTAATCCGCATAATCGTCGTTTGCGGGGTATATCATGCAACCGTCTGCCGACAAAACGCGCGCCAACGTGCATTTTTCCTGCGCAATAGCATCCCTCGACCCAAGCATACCAATGTGTGCTGAACCGATATGCGTGATGATACCAATATGAGGTTGTACCATGGCACAGAGTGGCGCAAGTTCTCCGGTGTGGTTCATGCCCATTTCCCACACAGCGGCTTGGGTATTGGCTGGTGCTGAAAGAATACTGAGCGGCACGCCAATGTGGTTGTTGAGGTTGCCTTGTGTCGCCTCTACGGTTGAATAATGTTGAGCCAATACGGAACGCACCATATCTTTGGTACTGGTCTTCCCACTTGAACCAGTAATCCCAACAACACGAACCGACAGTTGTGCGCGCCACCACGTCGCCATGTCCTGAAGAGCCTTCAGCGTGTCAGGCACTACCACCACGCTGCACTCGGCATCGTAATTCCCAACCACCCTACTCACTACCACAACAGCGGCCTTCTTCGAGGCTTCTGGAGCAAAGCTGTTGCCATCAAACTTATCTCCGCTGAGCGCAATGAACACACACCCCTCCCTCACGCGACGGCTATCCGTACACACTCCGGTGGTAACGCCGCGCGTACCCTGCACCAGCATAATACCGCCGGTGCTTGCCGTAAGATCCTGAAGATTTAAATCCATCATGCTTTCTTTTCTACACTCTTTGCAGCAATGATTTCCGCTTCTCGACGCTCCACATATCGACGCACTGCTTCAGCATCAGAAAAACGTATCGTCTTGTCACCTATGATTTGGTAATCTTCATGTCCCTTGCCGGCAATAAGAACTACATCCCCCGCACGCGCCATTTCAAGAGCGCTCGTGATGGCCTCCGAGCGATTTGTGATGCGGTGTCGCTTCGCAGTGGGAATTCCCGGCATAATTTCATCAATAATCCCTTCAGGATCCTCGTGGCGTGGGTTATCACTAGTCACCAAACAGACATCCGCATATTTCGCTGCGACCGCCCCCATGAGTGGCCTCTTCGTGCGATCCCTGTCCCCACCACAACCAAAAACGACAATCAACCGACCCTGTCGACACAATGCGCGCATCGTGCGACACACGTTTTCCAACGCATCTGGTGTGTGGGCATAATCTACAAAGCACTGCACATTACTGGAACTGCTCACCAGTTCTAAACGACCAGGCACTTGCGGCGCCGTCGCCAAACAACTAATAGCATCACGAAAGTTTACGCCAGCTGCAGCAGCACCCACCAACGCCGCCAGACTATTGGAAATATTAAACTCTCCAATAAGCGGAATACGCACTAAGAAGCTGCGACCTTTCCACGTCAATTCATATTGGCTTCCTTTCAACGTGATAAGTCTTGGTTGAATGCGATATTCCGCATCCAAAGATTCACCGAAAGTACGCACCTTCATCAGTGGCCCCATCTCCTCCGCTAACCGCCGACCATACGAATCATCGACATTAATAACAGCCACTGCTTTGCGATCCGTGCTCATTGCCATTCCGGTGAACAATTTTTTCTTCGCTTGGTAATAGCTCTCCATGTCACCGTGATAATCCAAGTGATCCTGAGTCAGATTAGTGAATATTCCCACTCGAAAATCTGTTCCAATAGTCCGCTCCTGTTCCAGCGCATGCGACGACACCTCCATCGCCACGGCACGACAACCATTGCGCACCATGTCTGCCATCATCCGTTGCAGCTCTGCGCTACCGGGCGTCGTGTTG
The DNA here is from genome assembly GCA_947589345.1 of uncultured Akkermansia sp. Classification (GTDB taxonomy): domain Bacteria; phylum Verrucomicrobiota; class Verrucomicrobiia; order Verrucomicrobiales; family Akkermansiaceae; genus Akkermansia. The sequence goes on along the minus strand of CANQAC010000012.1, from coordinate 21,043 downwards.
TGCGACTTCGTGCGGCGCGCTCCGTCATCATACAGCACCGTGCCGATGAGCCCCGCCTTTTGCCAGGTACTACGCAAAATATGATGCAGCAAGTAGGTAATTGTCGTTTTTCCATTCGTACCGGTTACACCGATGGTAACCAATTGCTGACTGGGAAATCCCTGCCACGCACTCATAAGCATACCGCAGGCCTGACGCGTGTCTTTCACTTGTATCCAGCATATCCCCTTTTCCTCCATGCCTGCAGGACATGGAGTTTCTGCAACCACGGCAACGGCTCCAGCGCTAAGTGCCTTTGGTATCGCGCTATGTCCGTCAAACTGACTACCACGCACTGCAACAAAGGCACTACCGGGCGTTACCTTGCGACTATCATCCGTCAGCTGACCGATATTTCTGCGCAAGGAACCGGTAATAACGGCTCCAGGGAGAACGGCGAAAAGTTGTTTATGATTAATCATAGATTGGATAAAGAGGATTAGTTTTGGCTGACCGTTCGATCTTTACTGTTGCGATACCGCTCGTAGGCTACCGGGTCATTCGGCTGAATGTTCAGCACATTGATAAATCTCTCGGCTGCCTGACGGAATATGGGAGCTGCCACCGAGCCGCCACCAGCCTGACAACCCGTGGGGTGCGGTTCGTCAATAACGGTCATTACCACCAGTTGCGGATTATCAATAGGTAAAACTCCTGCAAACGACACAGTGTAGAGTCCTTCATAATACCCACCTTGTTCTTTTACCTTCTTGGCAGTCCCCGTTTTGCCACCAATACGGAAGCCGGGTATGGCTGCAGCGGTGGCAGTACCTCGTCCGCCCTGGCCGCTGCTTTCAGTAACGCTGAACAAGGCCTGCCGTAGATCTCGCGCAGTTTCAGAACTCATCACGCGTTGCACTTGCTGTGGCTCACACTCATCGTACACCGAACCATCCGCCGAAATAATTTTATCAATAAGCCGTGGTTTCATCCTGACGCCATCATTGGCGATAGTAGCATACACCATCGCCATGTGAAGTGGAGAAACGGCCACAGAATAACCGTACGCAATGCGGGAAAAGTTAACGATATTGTTGCCGTCGGCCAGCAAACACGCTCCCCCACTCGGCAGATCCACTCCCGTCGGTTTATCCAATCCATAGCGTTGAATATATTCCCTGTAATTGTGCCATTTGCAAGCCAAGGCTATCCGAGCAGCACCAGGATTGCTTGATTTTTTGAGAACGCAATACAGTGGTTGTACGCGGTAATTAAAGCTCCCATCGCTGATCGGTTTACTGCCAAATCCTACACTGAATGGCGAGCAATTCACCGGCGTATCAATGCGCATAATATGCTTATCTACCGCCGTGGTGGCCGCTATCACCTTAAATGTCGAACCGGGCTCGTAACGGGTTTGACACGCGAAATTGAAATCACCTGTCACCGGAGTTCCTTTATCATCCTTCACGCTGCCACGCTTGAAACTTCCCTCAGGAGTGATAAGGTCTTTGGTGTTCAGGTTGAAAGATGGGCGGCTCACCATGGCAAGGATATCCCCCGTGTGCGGCTCCACTACAATCATGCACCCACGTTTGGCCCGGTAGTGCTGCATGCCTCGATCAAGTTCTTGTTCACAGATCGCTTGCAGACGCATATCGATGGTGAGGCGAAGGTTCAAACCATCTTTGGGAGCTAAGTATCGATCATCTTCATTAGGCAACACCTGACCGCGCGCATTATGGCGATATTCACGCATGCCATCCACACCAGCGAGATAACTCTGGAAATATTCTTCTACCCCGCTTACACCTCGGTTTTCGTGATCCACATACCCCAGCACATGGCACAACATCTCCGGCATCACATAGGAACGTTTCGGATTTGACTGCACCATGATACCGCGCACATGCGCTTTCTTCAGTGTTTCCTTAATTTTTTCAGCCGTGTCCAGGTTAAAACCCTTAGCTAGGATAATCTGGTTGCGGAAGGAACGCGTCGGAGCGCCCGATTTTTCAGCTTCCCTGTTAAATTGCTCTGTAGCAGTTTGAGCGATGCGTTCCACAATATCCTCTCGGGTCATGTAACGCTTGCTATGCGAAGCATTGCTCCCTCCCACCTCCACTCGGCAAAGGTAGGGATACAGGAGTTCAGCCACCAAGCGATCGTGTAGTTGAAAATAATAAGCGCACACTGCTGGGTCATACTCCAACATACGGTTAGTTCGAGCATCCGCCGTGCCAAGCTGGCGACGTAGTTCTGCCTTTTCATCCGGGGTCACACGACGACGAGCGTTATCTAATAACTCACTACGTTTCTTTGACAGCATCTTGCGGCGTTCCGCGGCATCTTTCGTTTGCGCCCACTCGGTAGTATGACTCACCTGATTATACGCCAAACCGTCCACCACTGCTGTGAGTTCACGCAGATGATAACGATTGGCCACTAACTCCGCATTTTGCACATTATTCGTCAGTATCTCTTCATTGCGATCCATGATCACCCCGCGCTGCGCAGGAATGCGTTCTTTCTCGATGAGCTCATCTGCGGCAATGCGCCCCCTATTTCCAGAATCCACGACCTGCAGCTCTACCAAACGATACGTCACCACGCACGATACCCCAAGCACCAGCGCGCACAGCCAGGCACAACGGTTGGCAAAGGGTATTTTAGTTTTCATGGATGGATGGAAACGTCTATTTGACTAACGCGAAGCAGTAGATCGGATACCTGCTTCTTCGCGACTACTGCGCGCTATTTCGATTTGATTGTGCTGAATATCTCGCAAGGTCGATCCGTTTTGGCTCAGTCTGTCGCGCATGGCCCAGCGGTTAGTCAAGGCGTCGGTCTTAGCGCGGTACTGATTAGCATTCATGTGGCAGATAGCGATCTCGCGATTCAGCTTGCTAATCTCCGTGCTTTCCGCGACCTGTCCGTTCTTCAGCACAGCATAAGTAACACCCATCGCCGCCGCTATTACCGCAAACGCCACCATCCACACCAGTAAGCCAAAACCCACTCGTGCAGAATAACGCTTCTTGTACGGATAAATTCGTTGCATAATGTATCAGATCTTTTCGATAACACGTAGTTTCGCACTACGAGAGCGCGGGTTGGCGGACAATTCTGCCTCACTGGGGGTAATAGGTTTGCGGGTCACACTTCTCGCTTTGTATTCTGGATTGGGGCGCGGTTGTGCCCACTCTGGTCGATCAATTTCGGGTCTGGTGACGCGTTCAAAAAACTGCTTCACCTTCCGATCCTCTAAACTGTGAAAAGTAATGACGGCCATACGACCTCCGCTGCGCAGAATGGACAGCCCGCCGACCAACAATTCGTCCAACGCCGCCAGTTCATCATTCACCGCAATACGCAGGGCTTGGAAACTCCGCGTCGCCGGGTGTTGCTTACCGCGACGAGGCAGTACGGAGCAGATGATATTCGCAAGTTGCGTGGTAGTGGTGATAGGCTCATGCTCGCGCTGCTGCACAATGCGACGAGCAATGACACGAGACGCGCGTTCCTCCCCGTACTGCCACAGGATATCGGCCAATTCTTTTTCACTCGCCTCGTTTACAACATCTGCTGCACTGCGGGGTTGATTAGGGTTCATGCGCATATCCAGTGGCCCTTCTGCCAAGAAAGAAAATCCACGCGAGGCCGTATCCACCTGAGGCGATGAAACACCCAAATCCGCCAACACTCCATCCACTGAATCCACTCCGTGTTCACGCAAAAGTTTGGCTATTTCCCGAAAATTGCCAGCCAATACTCTCAACTGTTCTCCGTAATGCGCCAATCGGTAACGAGTAGCTATTCGAGCCATCGGATCCTGATCAATCCCCCACACCATTGCACCAGCTTGCAGTAGCTTTTCGCTATGCCCGCCGCCGCCCAACGTGGCATCTACCATCACTTTGCCCGGAGCCGCCTGCAATGCCCCTGCCGTTTCCTGTAACAGCACCGAGATATGCCGAAACGGTGCCGACCCCTCAGCTCCTGCCTCGATCGGCTCTTCAGTGGATCTATGCGCCTTTTGCCACTCGGCGGCATCCGCTGCCGTCAATTGCTCAACGATGAGGTCAGAACTCCACGTTACTTTCGGTGCAGCTGCCTGCCAACTCTGAACGTGAAAATCCACACCTACTTCCCCCGACAATTCAAGCCACACCTCTGCGGCCCCGTTGCCAAGTTTATAGCCCAGGACCCCTGCGTCCGCGCGCAACGCCTCGCGCATGCCGCCCGTGCGCACGTCCTGCGCGCGCGTGCGAAAAGCAAACGCCTCGCTGCTAATGCTCGCGTTGTATGCCTGCAGTTCCTCACGCTCCCTAGCCAAAGCGCCACGTGTACCCCGCAATCCCGCCTGCTGCATGCGCTCCACATACCCTGCCCGAGCCGCCTTCCATGCCGTCAGATGGCGATGATCCACGGCTCCTTGCTGCCACATCACGACTCGGTAGCAGGACCCTCCATCAGGAGGATGATGCGCCACCCAACTCTCTGCCTCCTGCTCGCTCATGAAAGAATGTGGAAGGTTTGGTCAAGCTTCAGCTTGCTAAGTGCATCCGCCGTATGTGTACTCTCGTAATCAGCTGGGTTCCAAATCTCAAAAAACGTTCCACGACCCACGATGGTGGCTGTTTCCTCAAGTTTCATACGCTCTCTCTGAGGCTTGGGTATCAATAATTTCCCTTGCGTACTTACCTCCGCTTCAAAACTGCACCCCGTAATTTTCCCAACGTACTGATCCACCTCGCCCGGTGGAATCATTTGTTCCCTCGCGTGTCCCCTTATAGCTTCTATCTTTTCAGCAAAACTTTCCTGTGTGTAACATTTCAACACCCTACACCCCTCACTATGTGCTTCTATCATCACTAATACCTCCCCCTGTGCCGCTCGCCATCCCGCCGGAATTGCCACTCGACTTTTCGGATCCAGCTTATGCGTCACATTCCCCGTAAACAGCACTGTCCGGTCTTTTGACATATCTCTTCGTACACTTACCGCTACACATAGTACACCCCAATACACCTCGCTTGTCAACCTTTTTCCTTCTCTTTTTTGATTTTTTTCATTTTTCCCTCCCAACAATGCTGACAAAACTCGATCATTATTCGTTTTGCTCTCGCAAGAAAACAGCTTGTCCCACCCTTGAACGAAGAGTACAATGAATGGCATGAGGGGAAGATTACCGCAGGAAGCTCCAAAATTACTGCTATTGCCACAACATGGGACGTGGAAAAGCCTGCAAGACGTATCTGAGTACGCGCGGGCATGCATCGAAGTGTGCGGGCCACCTGGATGGGATGTCGTGTGGGATCGCGCGGTAAAGCGCTTGGGTTGTTGCGTGTTTAACAAGCGCGTACTGAGTTTTTCCCGCTTTTTTGTGGAAGCTTACTTGGGGAAAGATCAGGAGCTCATTCGCCGCACGGTACTCCACGAACTTGCCCACGCTCTGGCTTGGGAGAAATACCGCGAACGCGGACATGGTCCAGCATGGCGTCGCGCGTGCTGTGAGCTGGGTATCGCCGATGAGCGTTCCATATGCAAATGCGACGATTTCACTCCACCGGGGCTCCAGAAAAAACCGATTTATGCATTGTGCCACGCGGACACCGGTGAGGTGTACCGTTACTACTACCGCAAACCAAACTATTCAGCCTACCGCCTTCGCCTCAGCTACATCCCCGGTCGGCGATCCAACACTCTGGGCAAGCTTCGTCTCATTGACCTGCGCGAACAAGCTCCATCTCCTTAAGCTACCTCGGTGTTCTATTTTCAACAAGGAGATTTTTGCTATTCTTCCTGTAAAAATCATCCTTTCATACCGGTAATCTGCCCGCATTCATCCACACGAATGGTCGTAGCAACCGGCGTTTTCGGCAAAGCGGGCATGCGCATAATATCTCCGCAGAGAGCTACCAAGAAGCCCGCACCGTTAGCAATCTCAAAGTCACGCACAGTAATGGTAAATCCAGTGGGACGGCCGATGATTTTGGCATCATCTGTCAGAGAATTCTGCGTTTTAGCCATGCACACCGGCAGAGCAGTAAGTCCATTTTTCTCCAGAAGAGCAAGTTTTTTTACGGCTGCCGGCGTGAGCTTCACTTCCTCTGCGCCATAAATACCACAGGCTATGGCACGCATTCTTTCCTCCACCGGTATGTCCAAGCCGTAAAGCGGTTGGAACGGCAACTGCTGCGCGGCCGCTTCAATACTCTGTACTACTGCATAAGCCAGCTCCTTGGCGCCTTCGCCGCCAAGGCCAAAAACATCGGCCACGGCACAGCGCACACCCATGGCTTCGCAGCACTCTTGCACCGCTGCAATCTCTTCCTGTGTATCACTGGCAGCAAAAAGATTGATAGCCACCGTAACCGGCCGGCCGTACTTCTTGGCACTCTCAATGTGAGCCTGCAAGTTCGGCAGTCCGCGGCGCACCGCAAGCACGTCCGGCGTCTCTAAGTTCTTCTTGTCTGCTCCGCCATGCATTTTGAGCGCACGAATCGTAGCCACCAGCACAATCGCCTCAGGAGCCAACCCACTTTGACGACATTTAATATCCAGGAATTTCTCCGCTCCCAAATCAAAAGCAAAGCCAGCCTCCGTCACTACATAGTCCGCACATCGCAGAGCCATCTTAGTAGCCACCACCGAATTGCAACCGTGTGCTATGTTCGCAAAAGGACCTCCATGGACAAAAGCCGGCACCCCCTCCAGACTTTGCACAAGATTCGGGTTAATCGCCTCGCGAAGGATAGCCAGCAAAGCGTCCGTCACCCCGAATTCGCTGGCGTACACCGCCTCATCCTCAGCCGTAAACCCCACTACAATATGGTCGATGCGCCGCCGTAGATCCTCCAAATCCTCAGCCAAACAGAGGCAAGCCATAATCTCAGAAGCTGGGGTTATATTGAAGCCATCCTCACGCGGCACACCGTTTTTATTGAGGCCTACGACAATGTTGCGCAACGCACGATCATTCATATCCATCACTCGCTTCCATGTTACCTTGTTTTGATCCAAGCGCGTAGTGTGGTAAAAAAGCGCGTTATCTATAACTGCCGCCAATAAATTGTTAGCTGCGGTGATGGCAGGAAAATCACCATTAAAACACAAATTGATACTCTCCCCCGGCACAATGCTGGAAGCTCCGCCGCCTGTAGCTCCCCCCTTGCGCCCAAACACCGGACCCATCGAGGGTTCGCGCAATGCCAGGCATGCCTTTTTACCCACCTTTTGCAAGCCCTGTGCTAAGCCGATGCTCACCGTTGTTTTGCCTTCTCCTGCAGGCGTTGGCGTAAGTGCGCTCACCAAAATCAACTTGCCGCGAGCCTTCCGTGCCTTCAACGCCTCAAGGCTCACCTTCGCCTTATCGCGTCCATACGGCACGATCCACCTCTCTTCCAAGCCAAGCTTCTCCGCCATGCGCGCTGTAAATGTATGCGTTGCACTCATGCTGCGAGTTTAACACATACTTTCTTACTTGACAAGGCCACAGTCTCCCCGCACCACGCCGCACTCATTTCTCCCGCCACTTCCCATGTTCCTTGATAAGGTCGATGAGATGCTGCACCGCCTCTTCCTGAGGGATGTTAATTCGCACTGGTGTGTGTCCCACGTACAAATTGATTTTACCCGGCGCGCCTCCCACATAGCCAAAATCCGCGTCACTCATCTCACCGGGGCCATTCACAATGCAACCCATGATTGCAATTTTGACTCCTTTCAAATGCCCGGTTGCAGCGCGTATTTTCCCTGCTGCAGCGCGAATATTGTAAAGCGTACGTCCGCAGGAAGGACATGACACATATTCTGTTTTGCTCAATCGAACTCCCGCTGCTTGCAGCACGTCGTAAGCGAGCGTGAGAGCCCGGCGCGCTCCTTTTTCCCTGCGTACCAGTACGGCATCTCCTATGCCATCCACCAGCAACGAGCCGATATTTACGCCGGCCGCCATAGCTGCTGGCAACGGTTCATCTCCCCCAAGCGTATCCTTGAGCAAGATACCGTGCCGGTCAGGAATGCTTGCAGCCAACAAACGCTGAGCCTGTAATAAAGGCATATTCACACCATCCCGCACGGCCACTAAACTCGCCGGAGCGCTCTGCAACTTCTCCAACTCTTCTGGAACACGCGGATCCACCTCCACCACTTTCGCTGTCTCATACACAATCTCAGCAGGAGTATCCTGCATCCCTGGCTCCTCAGCGCTCGGCAGCGCCTCCACCAGCTCTTGTGGCAACACCACGCGCACGGGTTGCCCTCCCCCTACTGATACACCCTGAAGCGCCATTTGTTCGCTCCTCCGGCGATGATACCGAAAGGGGTCAAAAGGGGGCCGCTCCGGGGCAGTCACTCGCACAGGGCATTGCGGCGTTGCAAAGGCACGCGCCAACTCAAATCCTGGCGCCACCTCCTGCACCGCTTCCTCAGTGAGCGAAACGCGCAGAGTATCCCCAATGCCATCGGCCAAGAGGGAACCGATGCCGATGGCACTCTTGATGCGTGCATCCTCTCCTTCCCCCGCCTCCGTCACCCCCAAGTGAACAGGGTAATTCCAATCATCCCCCTCCTCCGCTAAGCGTCGAACCAACAGGCGATACGCCTGAATCATAACTTTCACGTTGGAGGCTTTCATGGAAAACACCATCGCGTGATAATCCAATTCCCGCGCCACGCGAGCGAACTCCAGGGCACTCTCTACCATCCCCTCCGGGGTGTCGCCATAGCGGGTCAAAATACGCTGGGAGAGTGAGCCGTGGTTGGCTCCAATGCGCATAGCTCGTCCATATTCTTTGCAAAACAACACCAACGGAGAAAACTCGCGGCGTAACTTCTCAAGCTCTTGCGCGTACTCTTTCTCCGTGTACTCACGTACGGCATCCCCTCGCCTATCAACAAAGTTCCCGGGATTGATGCGCACTTTTTCCACCCATTTAGCCGCCTCCATCGCAGCATCTGGCTTGAAATGAATATCTGCTACCAGCGGCACCCGGCACCCGGCAGCCCGCAGTTCACGCGATATGTTTTCCAAATTCGCGGCGTATTGCTTCGTTTGCGCCGTCAGGCGAATTATTTCACACCCCGCCTCTGCCAACTGCAATGCCTCCTGCACGCACCCCTTCGTGTCTAACGTGCTATGCGTGAGCATGGATTGCACACGCACCGGGTTGTCGCCTCCTATCCCCACATCACCCACCATCACTTCTCGCGTCTTTCGTCTCTCCCGGCGGTACAAATTTGAACAGTATAATGTTTTCATGGCAGCATACCGGTACTTCAGCAAGCAATTCTGGCAGCGGACGGGGAGGGATTCGAACCCTCGGTACGCTTTTGGCGCACACACGATTTCCAATCGTGCTCATTCGACCACTCTGACACCCGCCCTTGACTTTGCTGGCGGCACGAATTGATGCACGCGAGCGAGCAGACTATATGCTAAAAAGAGCGTGATTGCAAGCTTTATTTCATGGGAAAAGACATTTATGCGGCACACGGTCAAGGAAGTCCGCCAAGGGAAAAAGCTTGCAAAGAGTAAAAAGATAGGCTACCCTCCTCCCGACTGTGTAGAAATGATGAGCATACAACACATCCACTTTCTGGGTATCTGTGGCACGGCCATGGGTGCCGTCGCTTCCGCCATGGCGCGCAAAGGGTATATGGTGACCGGATCAGATGAGAATGTATACCCCCCCATGTCCACATTTTTGAGCGATGAAGGCATCACTGTGTACAACGGATACAGAGCAGAAAACTTGGGAGAAGATGTGGAGCTGGTCGTGATTGGCAATGCTTTGAGTCGGGGAAATGAAGAGGTAGAGGCGGTGCTTCAACGCCGGCTGCGCTACATGAGTTTACCTGAGGCCATGAAGGAGTTCTTTCTCTGGGGAAAGCACAATTTTGTCGTGACAGGGACACATGGCAAGACGACCACGACATCTATGCTCACGTGGCTCATGGAAGACAACGGACTGAACCCCAGTTTTATGATCGGCGGCATCGCTCGCAACCTTGGACGCGGAGGGCGTTTCACCGACTCAAACTACTGCGTATTGGAGGGGGACGAGTATGACACCGCCTTCTTTGACAAGCGTTCCAAATTTTTGCATTATCTTCCCAGCGTCCTCATTGTCAACAACATTGAGATGGATCACGCGGATATTTACCACAACGTGGAGGAGATCAATCTTTCCTTTTCGCGCTTACTGCGCGTGATCCCGAGTGACGGCGTAGTTTTCATGAATGCAGATTGCCCAAACTGCCGCGATGTTCACAAAAACGCTCAAGCGGAATTGGGTAATCACGTACGTATCATCACTGTGGGTATGGCAGAAGATGCTCAACGCCACATCACCCAGGTAGATTTACGGCAAGAAGCTTCTTCCTTCGTACTGGATGGTGAGCTTTATTCCATCCCGATGGTCGGTGAATTCAACGTCCGAAATGCCGCCATGGCTGCCTGCGCTGCCATGGAAGCCGGGCTTGCTCCGCAGCAAATACGCGATTCCCTCGTCCATTTCCAAGGGGTGGCTCGTCGGCAGGAAGTGCGAGGTACCGTCAATGATGTCACCGTAGTGGACGATTTTGCCCATCATCCCACAGCCGTTGAGCAATCCATCGCCGGACTACGCCAAAGATTCCCAAAGAGCCGGCTTTGGGCAATCTTTGACCCACGCAGCAACACCATGATTCGTGATCTCTTCCGGCATGAACTTGCCGCCTCCCTCGGCAAAGCCGACTTTGTGGTCCTCTCGCCGGTCGAAAATTACAAAAAACTCACCGTCGAAGAACGTTTGGATGAGGAATCTCTGGCCCGTGAGCTTACCGACATCGGCAAAAATTGCCACATCGGCAAAGACATCCCCGAAATTGTGACTTACGTGACATCTCGCGTCCACCCGGGGGACGTCCTGCTTGTAATGAGCAACGGCGGCTTTGGCGGCATCCACAATAAGCTTCTTACGGCTCTCGCGCAGTAAAAAATTTCCTCCTGCTATATTAGCTCGAGGAATATGCTGGTTTGGGAACGTATGAGGATTCTCCCTCATGCACAGCAAAGGCGACGCCGTACCCAAGTATAGCGACTATGGTGTCGTTGCTCGGAACTCTTGCGACTGCACCAACATGGCTTCATCCGGACAGCGGAATCAGGTCTCTCCTTTCCTCTGCAATTGTGAAAAATGGGCGTTCAGTCCGCCGGCGCCGTGGCAGAAATTCTCTATGCCGAACGAACGAAGATCTGCTTTCATGACTCAATTCTACCCTAACATGTATCGGCTCTTTATAGGTCGCCCTGCTTCTGCTTGAGTTCCCGCAGCAGTTCCAGGATACGGCAGTCGTTTGAGCGTAAGCGTTGCAGGCTCACAAGTAACAGGATGGTCACCAAGATCAAATACGCAATAATTGCCCAGCAAAGAGTCTGCAGCGTGAGAATGGTGGATTGAACACGCGGGCTGCGTACAATGCGTTCGGCAACCATGTCGCCGAGTTCGCGTGCATAAGCGCGGCCCTCCTGTTTGTACTGTTCTTTGATGCCAGCGAGGCTTTTCTCCAGAGATTCGATCATGACACGGCTGAGTGCCCCGGCCGGATCGGAGGAGGAGGAAACATTCGCCTCGTCCGGCACCTCGTTGTCCTTTTGCTCATGCTTGAGCGTGCTTTGAACAGCCTGCACCCCCGCACGCAAAAGGTTGTTGAATATCTGCTTCCCCTCCGTATCCGCCCATGAAGGCAAACACAGTAGCACCGCACACAGTATAATCAGAATGCGTTTCATAACCTCTGTCATTAATAATGCCCTCCGCGTGGTCCGTTGGACCAGCGCCACGCTGTTGCCACAATCTGCTCAGCATCGGTGTAGCGCGGCTCCCAGCCGAGTACCTGCCTGGCCTTGTTGGAATCGGCTATAAGGTAGGGTGGGTCACCCTCTCGACGTTCTCCATAGGTCACCGGGGCTTTTCTGCCCGTCACTTTTTCAGCCGCATCGATGATCTCCCTCACTGACAGCCCCTTTCCCGTACCCAAGTTAAAGCAATCTGTGCTGCCCCCTTTCATCAGGTAATCCAGCGCACGTAAATGAGCATCTGCCAGATCATCCACATGCACATAGTCGCGCACACAAGTGCCGTCCGGAGTGTCGTAATCTGTGCCGAATACGGTGATGCCATCGCACTCACCCTTAATCGCCATCAAGATGCGAGGGATGAGATGCGTTTCCGGCTCGTGATCCTCGCCAATGGCGGCGTCTTCAGCAGCTCCCGAGGCGTTAAAGTAGCGAAGGAATACAGCTTTTAACCCATATGCCTGTTCACAATCGCGACAGACGCGCTCAAGCATCAACTTGGAAGCGCCGTAAGGATTAATAGGTTTCTGAGGAGCGTTTTCAGTGATAGGCATCTCTTCTGGCACTCCAAATACCGCGGCAGTAGAGGAGAACACAAAGCGCTTAGTACCGGCCAGTATCATGGCACGCAACAGGTTTAACGGCTTAGCAATGTTATTCTCGTAATATTTCAGAGGATTTTTGACAGACTCCCCTACTTGGATAAAAGCGGCGAAATGGATGACGGCATCAAAATGTTCATCAGCCAGCAATGGATACACCACTGAGGCATCCCCAAGATCACCTTTCACCAACTTCACACTCGGGTCCACCAAGGCAGCAGGATGCCCATAAATCATGCTGTCAAGCACGGTCACATCCGCACCGGAACGCACAAGCTGTCGCACCGTGTGGGATCCAATGTATCCGGCTCCGCCGGTTACTAGTACTTTCATAGTCGTTAATTTTTAAAGATTCACGCACTCACATGCATATCAAGCAGAAGAGCCTCCAGCTTGCGGATGTCTGCCGAAAACCGCCGGATACCCTCAGCCGTCTTTTCGGTGGCCATGGCATCTTCATTGAGCAGGAAACGGAAGTTTCTTTCATCTGCCTGCACTTTTGCAATATCCATGTTTTGAGCGGCCGCAGGTGTAAGTTCGCAGTGTACCTCACCTTGCACACTCGCAAGCTCACTGAGCAAAGCAGGAGAAATCGTGAGAAAATCGCACCCTGCCAATGCTAAGATCTCCCCAACGTTACGGAAAGACGCACCCATGATCTGCACCGGGTAGTCAAACTTTTTATAATAGTGGTAGATGGCGCGTACAGATTGCACCCCCGGATCCGTCTGCGCCGTGTAGTGTTCCGCTGTATTTTTACTGAACCAATCAAGAATACGCCCGACAAAGGGTGAGATAAGCCTTACCCCGGCCTCTGCGCAGGCTACCGCCTGAACTAAACTGAAAAGCAATGTGAGGTTGCAGTGAATTCCTTCCTTTTCCAGTTCGCGTGCCGCGCAAATACCTTCCCAAGTGGAGGCAATTTTAATGAGTACGCGTTCGCGGTCCACTCCTGCCTGCTCGTAAAGGCGTATTAAGTCATGAGCCTTATCAATCGTGGAGCTGGTATCAAAGGAAAGGCGTGCATCCACCTCACTGGAAACGCGCCCCGGCACACGCTTGAGTATCTCCAAACCAAAAGCGACAATCACACGATTCATGAGTTCCGCGGCAAGCGAAGATCCGGTGAGGCTGCTACCCCTCATATCCTGCACCACTTTTTCCAAAATGGGCCGATATTCAGGAACCTTGGCCGCCGAGAGAATAAGAGAGGGATTGGTAGTCGCATCCTGCGGAGCGTACTCCTCCATCTGGCGAAAATCACCGGTGTCCGCTACCACCGTCGTGTACTGCTTAAGTTGGTCGAGAAGCGTCTTCATAGGGGATGGCTCTATCATAATATACCCCCCACCGAAGTCAAGTCCATTCCCTGGAGCAAGGGCCGAGAAACCCGCTATCCCTCGTCGAAGAAGAGTAAAACGCACAGAGTCGGCTTGACTCACGCCGTCGGAAAGCTCTCCGTTCCTCATTCCGTCGAGTGGCGTCCATCAGAACGTCTGCACAAACAACACAAAAGCAACGGCAACAACAATGACCACCTCGAACCAAATAAATATGGCAGCAAGAGAGATCGCCCTCAGCATGTTTGCCGCTGTCAAAGCATTTCCTGCGCCTTGCGTGCCATGCGACGCACAGATTCGTCAACCTCAATGCCAGAGGACAGCAACTCCGCCTGATCCACCCACACCAAAGCTCTCGACTCTTCACTGATGCGGAAACGCTCGTGAGGAGCACGCAGCAAATAGCGCACATCGTAGTGAAAGTGTGCCGACTCCTGGCTCTGCGGGCGTGCCGGAATACGGTGAATATCCACATCGAATATCTCGGTACACACCGGTTCAATGCCGGAGATCCCACTTTCCTCCTGCGCCTCACGCACAGCCACGCGCAGCAAATTGGCCTCTCCATCCGCATGGCCGCCTGGTTGCAACCACTTACCCAATTTGCGGTGTAAGGTGAGCAGAGCTCGCTTGCCATCTGGGCTGATCAACCAAGCCGACCCAGTAATATGCCCCGCAGTATGACTGCGCTCGAAGCAACTCGGCGTGTTACCCACAAAGTGCATGATGCGGCGTGTACAAACTGCCTGCTCCGGGTGCATCTCCAAGTAATCTTCCAACTCCTGCCATAGAGCTGCCCGCTTGTCGATGGGAGGTTTTGTAGAATCCGTGTGGGACATGGCAGCAGATCATTGACGCCCCGGTTAGCGACTTATCTGGCGGATGTCTTCCTCTCCGCGGGTGCGCAAACGTTGCGGTTCGGGACGTTTGAGGCGAAGAGTACGCAACCCCGACCGTGTCCGCATCCGAATGTCGCGAAAATATTCATCCGGGATATCATGACCGATGCCAGCCGGGGAAGGAGTTTTAACAGCCGGAATGGAAACTGCTATTTCCGCGACCAACTTTGCGAAGTCTCTTTGCTCAGGGGTATCGGTCGAAGAATCTGCCCCAGCTTGAGCAGAGCCACGCTCAGTATCCCGATTCTGAGCATCAATTTTTTGCTCCCCTTCCCCGAGGCGGCGCGCTTCCTCATCCGGCTTCACAGAGCTGACGAGATCTACGCCCGGGCGTTTTTCATTATCCGGGTGGGAACGCAAGTATCGCTCAAAATCCGGATCCGGCATAGCTCCTCCGTGGACAGCGCGATCGTACGACCTCGCCGCCTCCGGCACGTGCCCAGATTCTGCATACAAGCGCGCCATGTTGTAGTGCGCGTCTGCTAATTCCGGGTTGATTTTGACGGCCGCAGCGTAGTGCTTGAGAGCGCGATCGTACGAACCGCTTATCCCTTCAATGTTTGCCAGGTAAAAGAAGGCTTCTGCACTGCCGGGATCCAACTGCACCGCGCGTGAAAACATGCGTTGAGCTTCATTGAAGCGTTCCAGGCGATAATATGCTATACCGGAGAGGTAGTAGCCGATGGCCATATTGGGAGCGAGCCGTGTGGCGCGGGTCAAATAATTGAGCGCCACGCTGTTTTTATTATTGTACAACAGTATGGTCCCCAAATTGATGAGTCCCGGCAAGTGATCAGGTTGCAAATCATAAAGAGTTAAGTACATCTGCTCAGCCGACACATAGCGCCCTTTAGCGAAGGCTTTGTTGGCCAGATCGACCAAGGTTTGCATTTCCAGATTCACGCGTACAGCGTTGCCTTGGTCATCCACTCCCTCAGCGATTTTATGCTGCACCTCCGCAAGTAAATTTTTCTCACGGTCAGTCAACTCCGGGGAACTTTCCTCCTGCAATCGGTCCAGAGCTTCCAAAACTTTCGGATCATGATCGTGCTGCTTTCGATACGTTTCGATGAGAAGGCGGCGACTCTCCTCCTGCATGGCAAGTGTCTTGCGCTGTTTATCAATCATGGAGCGCAGCAGTTTATTTTCTTCCAGCGTGACCGGGTCAGCAACCGGCTGCTTCTCGCGAGCCGCCAAATCGGCCTCCATATTATTCAGTTGCTCAGAAAGCTCCGAAATACGACGCCGATAGCCCATATTTTCATCATAAATGTTGTTGAGTTCTTCTCTCAACCGCGTTGCCTCCTCCCGCGCCTCCTCCAGTTGGCGCGACAGCACTTCATTCTGGTCACTAGCGCCGGACTGCATAGCCTCCAATTCTTTGATTTTCTCCTGGGCTGTCTTTAATTGTTCGGCGAGCGTCAAATTCTGATCCAGAAGGGCCTTGGTTTTCTCCGGGCTATTGAGTTCTACCACAGCTCGTAGTTGCTCATTCTCGCGAGAAAGCGAATCGCGCTCTCGAGTCACTTTTTCTAAGTTCTGCAAGGTCTCGGTAAGTCGCGTCTCCAAGGCGCCGGAGCGCTCCTCAGCCTCCTTGAGCGCTTCCTGCGAATTGCGGTATTTACTCTCCATATCAGCCAATTGCCGGGAAAGCGAGTCGACGACACTGTTGCCGGCGGCTCGTTCCGTAGTCACCTGGGCCAGAAGTTTTTCATACCGCTCTTTGTAGAGATTTTGCTCGTTTTGGGCGGCCACTAATTTTTTTTGTACATCTCGAAACCGGTCGTTCAACTCGGTGTATGCGCGCGCAATGCGCCGACACTCCTCTTGCGCACGCGCCAGAGCCTGGTAGAGCTTGCGATCCGTCGTCTCATAATTCGGCAGTTCAACAGGTTCATATGTCCCCGGCCCCGCCGGAGTCCGACCACTCGGAAGTTCCATAGGCACAGGCGTGGCCTGCACACGACGCTCCACCGGCAGCATTTCCTGGGCTCGTTTGCGGTACGCCTGCAGATTCTCTGCTAACAGACGTCGCCTGGTACTCACGAGGTTACTTTTCCAGTTCGGAAAGTCACGGACAATAGCAGCGAGCAGTCGTTCCGCCTCCTGCCCCTTGCGCAGAGCAGCATTATAACTCTGTTTCTCAGCCAAAATTTCGGACTCTCTACATAGGCGATATGCATTAAGGTAAGCGCCTCCGGGATCACGAAGAGTCTGACTGTTGGCAGATTGGGTATTGACCCGGTAAATACGCGCCTGCTGGGCTTGAAGCTCCGCACAAAAAACAAGCGCCCAACCCGCCGCTACAATGCAGCAGCGTCTTGCACTCCATACTGACCGGCTACGCTTCAACCTGCTTTCTTCGGTGAAAAAAATCCCGAGGCAGGGGCGGCCCTGCGCTCGGGAATCATCTGCGTCCCTTGCGCCTCTCAGGCCTGGGGAGCGTGATCGGCAGGCGGGGTATCCTCTGCAGGAACCTGAACTAGACGCAACGGTGTGCGTGAAAGCAACTCCCCATCCAACGTTACATCCACCGAATACGTACCAGTCTTGGTAAAACGCAGACCCTGGAAGTTCATCACCAAATTCCGCGTCAGGAACGAAGCACCCTCCGGCAGCCCCACGCGCAAATCTGCCATGATGGGCATGCGCTCTTTATCCAGCGGCACGCCGTCTTCATCCACAATGGTGATGCCTAGTTTATGCTCCCCGGCATCCTCCGGCACCATACAAAAGCGGAGAGCCAGTGAACAGGCAGGGTGTATTACCGGAAATTGGCGTGCGAACAGAGTGTCAAACGCACCCTGCACGCAAAGTTTCCCCTGATAATCAGCTGCGTAATCGCAAAGCACAGAGACTTGTGTGTCCATATCTATTCTTGATTGCGTTGAGTTTCCGAACATCCTCCCATGTGATCCGGAGGATGTCACCTCTCTTTTCTACCACAAAAGCTCTTCAAATCAAGCTCAATCTACATCATGACATTCATTTTTGTTCACTCAGCCGGTATCTCGGGAAGTCAATCATGACAAAAAAGAAACCGTTGGCTCAACTCTGCGGCTTATCGACTACCCTGCCCGAACAGCGGGCGTACTCCAAAGGGCAGTTGCTCGTCCATCTCGACAAACGCACCTCGAGAGACGAAATTTGACGCAATGAATATTAGGGTCTGTCCTACCACAGTGTTGTCGAGGTTGTAAACTGCAAGGATGTGTGAGCCGTACAGCCTCCAGTGTGTCGCCTCCTCACGGAGGCGTGAGTTGAAACGCCGAACATATCTATACTGGGGGGAGACAAATCGTTGTCTCTTCGACGTGAAGTCGGGGTAATAAAAGGAGTTATGTGGGAATAATTAGTTTGGTAATTTGGAAGAGGAAAGTGGAAACGCAAAAATCTCCAATGAATGTATCTACGGTCACATCCGTCCCAAGAAAATAATGAGGGAGGGTAAGAGAAGACAAAAAAAGGAAGGTTGATTTGTTTCCTCAGAAAAGAGTATTCTAAGGGTGCAACAACAAAAAACCTTCCATGCCTAAGATAACCATTTTAGCCCAAATTGCAAGAGAAATCCCTCGCGAATTGGTGGAAAGCACACGTCCAATTCTCTCCCTAGCTTTTCTAACGCGTTTGCCGTGAGGAAAAGACGTGGGGGCTTGCATTGTGTCTTGGAGTATGCTAAAGTGGCGAGACCGTAGTAAGAAGTAGGAAAAGACATGGAGGCATATTTATACATGATCATCAAACTCGTGCTGATAGTGGCATGCTGGGCGATGCTGGTACGAATATTGCGGAACCTTTACATGAATTGGAAAGGAGTTCGATATGCGAGGGTATATAGAGCCATGGTGGAGGTGGGAATGATCGCTGTTGTGTGTTGGGGAGTTTTGGAGTTTCTGTATCAGAGGGTATGGTACAAGGAAATATACGAACGGGCGTCGTGGGAAGTGCCGGAGCATTATTATAAGGCCGCATCATTTAAGTCTTGGCTCATGTACGACACGCTGGACACGTATTATACACCTCCACGACTGAGTAAAGCGGTATTTATGTGGAAAGCAGAGGGGGAGATTGGGCAAGATACCTTGGAAATACTGAATTTGGCGGGCTATCAATTGAGGGATTTAGTAGAGGGTACGGCAATATTAGGTAGTGATGGTTTCGGGAATAGAAGTTTGAAGATAACGGAGAGGGCACCGGAGAATAAGCCGTGGGAAGTGGACTACAGTGGAGATATCAACGAGTTTGTGGAAGGGCTTGATTTGAGAAAATTAGCGGCGAGATGTTATGAGGGTAAACCGGGCAGGATATTTTTTCTACCCGGATTAAGGGATATTGCAGGTGATGTTGGAGGAGGGATGGATAAGTTGGAGCGACTGTTTCTAACTCCGTCCGTGGCGAACCAACCTGCAAGAATAATCACCGAAGATAATTTAGAGTTGTCCCTTCTTATGGAGAATATTTGGTTGCTCTACCAGCTGACGATAGATGGGTGGGTCAAATTGGATGGGGAAGGAAAGCTATGGAAGTGGAGTGAACAAGCATTGAGTACGGCAAAAACGGAGGGGAATAGGCAAACACTGGCAAACCTGCCGCAGGAAGTCAGGAAAAGATATAAGGTAATTGATATTCTTTGCGAGAACAGCATGTGCCATAATGTGCCGCCGATTCCGTGTTCTGTCCGGGAGACAAAGGAAAGGGTTCGAACGGAAGACAGCGAAATCCGTATTATGCGAGGGAACGACCCCGGCACAGTCGTACGTTTTGTGGGGTATCGAGATATTGAGGTGGAGAAGGATATATTGCAGGATTATAAACCGTTGGCGATATTTAAATGGTACTGGTCGAGGATGAGGTGGTTTGCAGCAGATGCCAACAAGACTGAATATGGGCAAGAAATAGACATAGAAAAGGGAAGGCAAAGATATTCTTCCATGCTCAAGGATGGCGAATATGCCGATGACCGTTCCATTGCTCAATATGTACAGTACAGTTTAAGGGAGCCTCTTAAAAACGGTCTTTCCATGAAGATTGGCAACGCGGGAAATAAGATTCGTGATGGGAAGCTTGTACCACCTCCGAGCGTGAATCAGAGCGTGGGTTTTAACGGAAAGCCAATCGTTGAAGCGCCTCAACGCATATTCAAAGAGATTTACCCATGTAAGGAATGATGGAATGGTTGCATTGTACTCAAAAAGCAACACGAGAATGCAGGTTATGAAGAGTGTAAGACCAGCTGTGAAAAGAAAGCGCATCCTTCAATGGGCGATATTTGTCGTGGTGTTGGCGGGAGTCGATGCTGTGTGTTACTGGGAATGGGGCGGAGAAAGGAGTAAACTGCGTCAGACAATTGTAAAAGAACAGAGAGAGTGGAGGAAAATCGTTCAACAACGCGGGGACGATCAGGGAAGGTACAACTTGTACAGGGAAATGAAGTATAGGTCGCTTTATTTGTCCATGCACGAGAAAGACGGCAGTGAGAGAAATGAAGCTAAGGGGGTCAATTACACAAATCTTTTTTATGAAGAGACGTTAGGAGAAAAAGGGGCACACTGGAGAAATAGCTGTGACCCGGCTCAATATCATTCCTTGATAAAACCAGGAGAGTCTTTCAGTAGCAAGGTCAATTCTGGAGAGATATTGAGAGTTCATTTCACTTTCTGGTTGGATCGACTTCATTACGGGTTAGATACAACGGAAGAAGGTTTAGCTCCTATCGTGGTCGCATTACTGGCGAGGAAAGATGCTTTTCTGCTCCTAGCAATTAACGATCCTCTTCTCTTCAAGGCACTCAAAAAAATAAGAAATGGGGAAGAGCCGGAACACTCATCCAATCTTAAGTCAGTTCCTTATGTGGCGCTGTATGACAACATGGAACTGTACGAGAGATACATCATGCTTTATTATAGATACTTGAGAAAGTATATGCATGATCATGCCATTTCGGTAGACATACCGCTTGAAGCGAAAACCAAAATTGAGCTCCCCGACATTACCTCCAATGCCAAGAAAGATATACCAAACGGGAGAGATATTGCTTCGTACGGAGACGATGGTTGTCCCGAGGAAATTTCTGTTTCTGGGAGCGTACTTTACACGACTGATTCTAGCGTATGAAAAAGAAAATAGACAAAGCACTATTATTGGCTCTGTCCTACCACAGTGTTGTCGAGGTTGTAAACTGCAAGGATGTGTGAGCCGTACAGCCTCCAGTGTGTCGCCTCCTCACGGAGGCGTGAGTTGAAACGCCGAACATATCTATACTGGGGGGAGACAAATCGTTGTCTCTTCGACGTGAAGTCGGGGTAATAAAAGGAGTTATGTGGGAATAATTAGTTTGGTAATTTGGAAGAGGAAAGTGGAAACGCAAAAATCTCCAAT